>JAISWA010000190.1 GCA_031271275.1 Clostridiales bacterium
GACGGGGTGAAGTTTGGCTACCGCGCCCCCGGCGCTGAAAACCTCGAAAGCCTTTACGTTAAAACGCGCACGGAAGCTTTCGGCATGGAGGCGAAGTTGGCCGCGATGATGGGGGCGGCGGTGCTTTCCGCCGAAAACTATGCTCCCTATTATGAAAAGGCGATGAAAATACGGCGGCTGCTTAAAATGTCCCTTAACTTTGAAGATTACGACGTGATGGTGCTGCCCGCGGCGATAAACGGCGGCGCGTATGAAAACTTGGGGCTGTACGCCCTCGCCAATTTGTGCGGGCTGCCGTCGGTTTCGTTTTCCTATAAGGGCTGCGGGTTGCAGTTGGTCGCGGGGGTAAAGGATGAAAGCGCGCTATTAACGGCGTTGGATTTTTAAACCTTCTATATATTTGGTTTTGGAGGCAATTTATGAAATACGAAGTTGTAATGGGTCTGGAAGTGCATGTGGAGCTGTCCACCGCGTCGAAGCTGTTTTGCGGGTGTTCCGCGAAGTTCGGCGCGGACGCCAACGAAAACGTATGCCCCGCCTGTGCGGGGATGCCGGGGATGCCCGCCGTGCTCAATAAAAAAGCCATCGAGCTCGGCATTGCCGCCGGGTTGGTCACCCACAGCGAAATCGCCCGCAAAACCACTTTCGACAAGAAGAATTATTTTTACCCCGACCTGCCCACGGGCTATCAGATTACGCAGCTTTTCGCGCCCATCTGCCGCAACGGCTGGGTGGAAGTCGAAACGGAAGCCGGGAAAAAGAAAATTACGCTGAAACAAATCCATATCGAGGAGGACGCGGGGAAGCTGATACACGACGGCAGGACGGGCACATCCCTGGTGGATTTCAACCGCACCTCCGTGCCGTTGGTGGAAATCGTAAGCAACCCGGATTTCCAATCCGCCGAGGAAGTCATCGCGTATTTGGAAAAACTGCGCTCGCTGTTCAGCTTCGCCGGGGTTTCCGACTGCAAAATGCAGGAAGGCTCCATGCGGTGCGACGTGAATATTTCCGTGCGGGAAGCGGGTTCCAACGTCTTGGGAACCCGGACGGAAATAAAAAATATGAACTCCCTGAAAGCGATTGCCGCCGCCATCCGCTACGAATCGGAGCGCCACATCGACGCTTTGGAAACCGGCGGCGAGGTTTTGGTACAGGAAACCCGCCGGTGGGACGACAACGCGGGGGAGACTTTCTCCATGCGGGGCAAGGAGGACGCGACGGATTACCGGTATTTCCCCAACCCGGAAATCATGCCGGTCATGATTAGCGACGAATGGATTGCCGCCGTCCGCGAAAGCCTTCCCGAGACGGCGGAAGAAAAATACGCGCGCATGACGGCGGAGTTGGGGCTTTCGGAATACGACAGCAAAATTATCACGGGCAGCAAGCGGCTTTCCGAAATATTCGACGGCACGATGCAATACTTCAACAAGCCGAAGGAAGTGGTCAACTGGATCATCGGCGATTTGCTCTCCGTGGCAAGGGGCGGCAACAAGGGCGAGGACGACATCGAAATAGACTGCGAAAAGTTCGCCAAGCTGATGGCGTTGGTGGACAACAAGACCGTCAACCGCAATGTGGCGAAAAAAATACTGGTATTGGTGCTGACGGAGGGCGTTGACCCCGCCGCCTATGTGGAAGAAAACAAGCTCGGGATGGTGGGCGACAAAACCGTAATCGTCGCCGCGGTCAGGGAAGCGATTGCGGAAAACGCGAAACAGGCGGAGGATTATAAAAACGGCAACGAAAAAATACTCGGCTTCCTGGTGGGGAAAGTAATGAAAAAGTTGGAGGGCAAGGCAGACCCGCAAATGGTGAACAGTCTGTTGAGGGAGAACCTGACATGACCGAGGAAGTTTTCATTTCCCGAAACGAAAGCGAATGGAAGTCCCTTGAGGTTTTTGTGCGGCGGCTCAACCAAACCGGCGTAAAAAAACTGCCGGGCGGGGAAGTGCGTACCTTTGCGCGGCTGTTCCGGTTGGCGGGGTATCACCTTGCCTACGCGAAAACCCACTACCCGGGCGGGCGCAGCTATCCTTACCTTAACAAGTTGGTGGGTGTGGCGCACAACCATTTTTACATACGGGAAAGCGGCGGGCTTTCCCAGGTGAAAGATTATTTGCTGCGGGGCTTTCCGGAAGCGGCGCGGGGTATCATAAAAAATTTTTATATGTCCGCCGCGCTTTTTCTGCTTGGCGCGTTGTTCGCCGCCGTCTATGTGGCGTTAAGCCCGGAGCGGATGGAGCAAATCATGCCGGGGCTTTCCATGGGGGGCGAACTGGGGGAAGCCGCCGCAAACTGGGATTATCCGCTGATGAGCGCGGTAATCATGGCCAATAATATTTCCGTTTCGTTTACGGCGTTTGTGTTGGGCGTGTCCGGCGGAATCGGCACGGTCATCGTGCTGATTTACAACGGATTGATACTCGGCGGGCTTGCCGCCGCCCTCGCGGGCGGGGGCGGGGATATGCTGACCTTTTTCGCCTTGATACTTCCCCACGGGGTTTGGGAACTGGCGGCGATTTTTTTAAGCGGCGCCTGCGGTTTAACGCTCGGGCGCGCGGTGTTGGTTCCCGGCAGGTTTAAACGTAAAGACGCGCTGATTTTCGCCGCAAAAAAAGCGTCGGCGCTGATTCCGGGAATCGTGCTGATGCTTATATTGGCAGGGCTGATAGAGGGCTTCTTTACGCCCCTTGCCATTTCGCCGGTTTTTAAACTGCTTTTCGCCGGGCTGACCTTGGCGGGGTTGGTCGCGTACTGGGTGAAGCGTTAATACCGTTAATACACTCGCCGCGCTTGCAGCGCAAGGTACTGGTTTACCGCTTCCGCCGCGAAGCGCTCCGCCTCGCACTCGATGTTGGGTATGCGCAGGGCGTTCAGCGTTTGAAAAATCCGCTTACGCTCCGCTAAAAATTCCTGCGCGGTTTCACGCAGGATTTTGTTTTTCCGCCCATACGCCCGCTGTTCCGCAAGGGCGGTGAGGTTTTCGTTCTTCATAAACACCACCACGGGCAGGTGGCGGCGTTTTAACATTTCCATATGGGCGGTCAGCGCTTCGGCTTCTTCTAAAATTTCAAAATCCGTAAAAATAAAAACTAGCGAACGCCGCTTCTGGTTCTCGCACAACTGCTTAAACGCGCTTTCGTAATCCGAAGTGGCGCGGCTGTCCTCGATATGGTAAAGCGCCTCCATCAACCGGTTGCGGTGCGCCGCGCCCTTGCCCGGCATGATACGCCCCCGCACCGTTTCGTCAAACACCAACAGCCCGCTGTTGTCGTTTTGGCTGTTCACGATGTCGGACAAAATCAGCGCGGCGTTTACGGCGTAATCGAGCTTTTTATAGCCGTTTACCGTGTAGCTCATGGGTCTTCCCGCGTCGAGCAGGATAAAAACCGGTTGGTTCTTTTCCGATTGGTACTGGTTGACGGTCAGCTTATTTTCCCGGGCGGTGGCCATCCAGTTGATTTTGCGGTAGTCGTCGCCATCCACATAGGCGCGGAGGCTTTCAAATTCCGCGCCTGCCCCGTAAAGCCGCACCGTCTTATGCCCCTGCGGAAGCAGGCGGCTTTTTTGCGTCATCAGCCGGTATTTGCTCAAATCTTTTAAATTCGGATACACTTTGAAATCGAAAGGGCAGGGGATAACGGCGTATTTCACGCAAAGTCCCAACAGCCCCTTATACCTTAAATGGATATTATGGAATAAAAACGCGCCGCGCTTGGAAGGGACAACCGCGTAGGTGAAGGTTTCCCCGCCGCCGGGCATAACCGTTCGCGAAAGGCTTTGCTTGGTTACGGTAAAGTGCAGGTCGTTTATTTCGTCCCTCGCCTGAACGCGCAAGGGATACCCGGAGGTATTTTCCACGGTGAATGAAATTTCGTTTTCCGCTTTGTAAAATAATTTCTCGTCGCTCTTGCGAGATACGGTAAAGGCATTGCCCGGCGTCATAAAAAAATCCAACGCGAGCAGCCCCGCCGAGAGCAGGTTGAAAATAACAAAAATATACGTGTGCAGCCCGACGAAGTACGCGGCGGTGGTCAAGAACACGCCAAAAAGCGGAAGCAGCAGAAATCGTTTCGTTACGGACATGGGAACCCCGCGAGTTTTTTAATTATTATACCGTATGGCAGCGTGGTTGTCACAATCTCATTAGCGGTGAAAGTATTAATCCGGTGCGCGGCGTCATAAGATATAGGGACATGCTTATACTAATCTTCTTTATTGGAAGATTAGTATCACGCTATATGAATGGAGGCGCGTATGAAAATTTTACGGCTGCTTATTTTTCTGCTCATTCTTCCTCCCGCGATTTTTCTTTCGGGCTGTGAGAAAGAGGAACCCTACGGCGGCGCGCTGCCGGTGATAGAAGCCACGGGATTATCCGATGACGAAATTAATGTGGAGGACACGCCGTATTCGTCCGCCGCCCCGTTGGTTCCCGAACCGCCGCCGCAAGCGGTGGGCGCTGCCGAAAGTTCCCAACCGTCAACCCCCGGCGCGGTGGGCGACGACCGCCCGCTGACCCGGGCGGAAGCCGCTAAAATGCTCGCGCTGATGAACAACGACATGAACACCATCCGCTCAACGGAATACGAAATCAATTTCTCCGACGTCAGCCCCGGCAGTTGGTACGCGCCTTATATCAACGCCGTTTGCGTGCAGGGCGTCATGGCGGGCATGGGCGAAACGTTTGCGCCGGAAGGCGCGCTTACGTTGGGACAGGCTGCCCGCCTGCTTGAGCAGGATATCGCGCTTACGGACGCGAACCGGGACAAACCCGTTTCCTACGCGCTGTGGTGCGAAATGTACCGGCGGCTATTGGACGGGAAACGCGGAGCGGATTCCGTGTACGACGCCTTCGGCATACAGGCCGCCTCGCTGATTGTGATGGCGACTTCCGGGAACAGCCCCGCCCTTTCCCCCTATCAGACCGTCACCGACATTGGGGCGTTTACCCATGACGGGCTTGATTTAAACGATTACGCCGACAGGGAAGTCCGCGTGTTGGTCAAGAATAAAGAAATCGTCGCGCTCCTTTCCGTCGTATCAACGCGGCCCACCATCCGCAACGCATATATCAACGCGGCGGACGAAAATACCCTGAGCGTTTTCTCCGGAGGGGCGGAGCGCCGTTACGCCTACGCCCCCGAATGCGCGGTCGTTCCGGCGGACCACGCCGGTAAAATCTGCGATATTACCGTGGAGGGCGGCGTGGCGTATTCTGTGGAAGTTTTCCCGGAAACCGTAACCGGGACGATTTTGAAAACCGCTTCCGGTTCCGTCGAGCTAAAGGAGCTCGGCGTTATCCCCGCGGACGCCGCGTTTAAGGTGTACGGAGTGGAAAGCGGCGCGGTCAAATGGAAGTCGGCGGTCAACCTGCTTTCCGGCACGGATATGGCGGTGTTTCATATGAAGGACGGTGTGATACGCGCCGGGGTCATCCAAAAAGAAGTACAGCCCTCCCGCATCCGCGTGGCGCTTAGCACTTCCGGTTTCGGCGGTTTGATACACGGCGCTGTGTCTATAACTTCCGACAATGCTTTTACCGTCACTTCCGGCGAGACGGTAACCCAATATGAAGCCGGGGAAATTTTTACCGTAAGCGAAAGCGCCGGACTGTTCGGGCAAAGCCGCGTCTACATAACCCCGTCGCGGGGCGGCGCATTGGAGATTGTCAACCTTTCCCGCAACTGGCCCGAAGGGACGAACCCGCGCTACCGGGGCAGTATAGAAATCGCCCGGGAGGAGGGCGGATTTTCCGTGGTAAACGAACTGCCCATTGAGGAATACCTGTACGCGGTGGTGCCGAGCGAAATGCCCTCGAGCTACGGCGCGGAGGCGTCTAAGGCGCAGGCGGTGACGGCGCGGAGCTACGCGTACAATCAGATATTTGAAAACCGCTGCCATGCTTTCGGGGCGCATGTGGACGATTCGGTCAACAGCCAGGTCTACAACAACATTCCCGAGAACGGTATTTCCGTGGAAGCGGTGGACGCCACAAGGGGCCTTTGCCTGACTTACGGAAGCCGCGTAATTTCCGCCAACTTTTTTTCTACTTCAAGCGGGCACACCGCCAACAGCGGCGAGGTCTGGGCTTCGCCGGACAAATTTTTCCCCCAGGCGACCCCGGAATATTTAAGGGCGAAGCCCCAGTCGGAAAACGGCGCGGGGAATTTGTCCGACGAAAATACCGCCGCCGCGTTTTTCAAAGACGTGACGATAAACGCCTATGACAGCGGGTTTAACTGGTTCCGTTGGAACGTCTCCATGACCGCCGGGGAACTTTCCGCTTCCATTAATAATCGTTTATATGAACGTTGGCAGGCGTCGCCGTCCTTGATTAAAACATGGCAAAGCGACGAAGGCGTTTTCCGCAGCAGGCCGGTGGAAACCATCGGGGCGCTGACCGGCCTCACGGTCATAAAACGCGGCGAAGGCGGGAATATTATGGAACTGCGCATAGACGGGACGGAAAACACGGTGCTCGTTTCCACGGAATACAACATCCGCGCGCTGCTTGCCCCGGCAAAGCAGACCGGCGGAACGCGGGATATCCATTTAAACAGAAAAGACGGAACCTATGTTTCCAACTATTCGCTAATGCCAAGCGCGTTCTTTACCTTTGAAAAGGAAACCGACGGGTATGCTT
>JAISWA010000196.1 GCA_031271275.1 Clostridiales bacterium
TTCCGCTGATACCCAAGCCCCGTAAAGTCAGACATTGCTTTCAACCCTTTTTTGCTTTTCCGTTTCCACGAAACGGTTTACAAAACCGATGGCGTCGTTTATCCCGCACAGCTCCGCCAGGCGGAACAGGCTCGTCTCTTTCAGGCTTGCCGCTTCAATCAAATTCCTGTCGCAAAGCAGCTCCGCCGAAGACAAATCCGCAATCAGTTCCCCGCCGGAAAGCACTATCGCCCGTGGCGCGTATTCCAACATCAAATGCATGTCGTGGGTAATCATCAGCACGGTAACGCCCCTATCGTTCAACGACTGCAGGAAAGCCATAAATTCCGTGTAATGCCTGAAATCCTGCCCCGCCGTCGGCTCGTCCAGGATAATCATTTCCGGCTCCATCACCAACACCGAGGCGATGGTCACGCGCTTTTTCTGCCCGTAACTCAGCGCCGAGACGGGCCAGTCGCGGAAGGGTTTCAATCCGCATACGGAAAGCATTTCCGTCACCCGCGCCTCTATTTCCGCCTCGGGGATTTTTTTGTTCCGCAGCCCGAGGGCGATTTCGTCAAAGATAAGCGGCTTGCAAATCATCTGGTTCGGGTTTTGCATGACGTAGCCGATGCGCTCGGCGCGTTTGGGTATGCTGTCGCCGCTTATTTCCGCGCCCCCGAGGGAAATACTCCCGCCGTCCGGTTTCTCGAACCCGCAGATGATTTTGGCGAGGGTGCTTTTCCCCGCGCCGTTTGTTCCCACTATAGCGGTCATCTCGCCCTTGCTTACGCTGAAATTGATGTTGTTAAGCGCGTTTCCCTTCCGCCCCGGGTACCGGAACGTTAAATGACGTATACGTAATAATTCCGTACCGGTTGGCAGGGCGTGGGGCTGCGCCTCCGTTTCATACCAACGCGCCACCGCTTTTTTATCGTTTCCGGCAAGGGCGAGCGTTTCCATATGCTCCGGCTTTTTATCCAAACTAACCGGAACGCCCGCGTATTTAAGCGCGGTAATGTACAGGGGTTCGCGGATTCCGTAACGGCTGAGCCAATCCCCGCACAGCAGCGCGCCGGGGGATTCGTCCGCGACGATGCGCCCTTCCGCCATAAGAATAACCCTGTCCACCGGGCGGTAGAGTACGTCCTCCAACCGGTGCTCGATGATAATCACCGTGGTTTCGGTTTCCCGCATCACCCGGTCAATCAGCGCGATTGCCGTCTTTCCCGTGGCGGGGTCCAAGTTGGCGAGCGGCTCGTCAAAAAGCAGTACGCGCACGTCGTCCACGATTACGCCCGACATGCTCACCCGCTGTTTTTGCCCGCCGGACAATTCAAAAGGGGACACGTCGAGCGCGTCCCCTATACCCGTCAATTGCGCCGCGCGTTTAACGCGGGTCACCATTTCCTTTTGGGAAACACAGTTGTTTTCCAGTGAAAAGGCAATATCCTCCCCGGCGGTCAGCCCTACGAACTGCCCGTCGGTGTCCTGCAGCACGGTTCCTACCGTATGGGAAAGGGAGAACACGCTCTGGTCTTTTGTTTCCGTTCCGTTTACCGTCAATTTCCCCGTGCAGGCGCCGGGATAATTGAAGGGAATCAGTCCGTTTATGCAGTGCGCCAACGTGCTTTTCCCGCTGCCCGAAGGCCCGGCGATTAAAATTTTCTCACCGGGATAAATCGCGAGATTAATGTCGTACAGCGTCGGCTCCACCTGCGCCCGGTATTTGAAGCCGAAATTTTCGAATAAAACAAGCGGCTCGCGCATTCCCTGCCGTTAATTTTTGCTCAGGCTGTCTGATTGGGTGCGGGTTTTGCTGTAAGCGAACAGCAGCAGCGTGCCTACAATCGCCGTGGTCAAAATATTGGCGGCTCCGGCAATCAAACCCTGCACGAAAACCTTGTCCGCGGGCTCGGCGTAAATCAAAATATCGAGCACCGGCGCGCACAACCCCCAACCTACCAGGTGAATGACGATGACGCCGCAGACAAAACGGATGATGGCTTTTTGGTCAAAGTTCCCCGATTCCACTACCGAACTTTTCAGCACGAAGCCGGACGCGCAGCCGATAAGGGCGGAAACGATAATCCAACTCCACCACAGGCCGTATCCGAAGGAAAGGTCGGTGAACGCGTGACCGATAAGCCCGATAAGCAACCCGGCTATGGGGCCGAACAGCGTGGCGAAAAAGCTAAGCACCGAGTATTGGAACGTGATGTTGGTGTTGGCGAAAACGGGAATGGAAACGAACCGCGCCAGTAAGAAAAACAACGCGGTGCCTATCCCGATCGCTACGATGGTTTTTACGCCGATTTTTTGCATGGAAAGCGCCTCCTATGTAATATTTTTCTGTTCAAAATATAGTATCGTTTGGGCGGGATGTCAATGAGCGCGGGGTAATCGGCACGCATACCTGAAAAATACCGCATAGCGTCTAACGCCGTCACTTAACCGCGCATAGCGCCTTATGCCCGTGGGCGGTCAACAGCTCGTTTACCTCGAAGATATTCTGATTCCGGTGCAGCGCGAACAAAATCAGGGCGTCCCGCTGATCCCTCGAATACAGTTCCCTGTTCCCGGAAGCCTTGAGCATCTTCTGCGTCTCATCGTCTGTAAGGCACAGCCCGAACGCCAGGGCAAGCAGCTTATCCCTTGACGGGACTTTATCCCCGGAAAATATCTGGTAGACATACGCCTTGTCCAACAGGGAACCGCGCACGACCTCCGCCCTGCTAAGGCGCTTTTGCGCCAGCAGCGCATTCAGGTGCTCCGGCAGGCTGCACACTGTCATTTGCCCTTTGTTTGCGGTCAGGAAGTCCTCAATTCGGGTAGCCGACTTGATTTCATGGCGCAACTCGGCGGTTGACTTGTATTTCATATTGTCCCGTCTGCCTCCTCATGCTATATTTGTACATGATTTCCTTTATTGAGACAAGAGAGGATGTGAGACCATAAACTGCGAAGAAGTCAAACTGCTGAAGCAGAGTGAAAAAAGCACCGTCCTTTTAGTGCGCGAAAAGGATGGGGGGCGGCTGTTCGTCCAGAAGATACTGCAAGGGCGGCACCGGATTTATTCGGAGATTATGAGCAATCCGCATCCCTATCTGCCTGCGCTTTATGAGGTCGAAATCGCCGACGGCGAGACGGTGGTTATTGAGGAATATATAGAAGGTCCGTCGTTGGGAAGCGCGGAGTTATCAGAAAAACAAATACTGTCTTCCAGAAAAGAGCTATGCGTTGTGCTCGAATTTCTGCATGGAAAGGACATCATCCACCGGGACGTCAAGCCGTCCAATATCATTTTGGCGCAGGACGGGCATATCCGCCTGATTGACTTCGACGCAGCGAGGACGGCGAAGGAGGATGTGGAGCAGGACACCAGGCTGCTCGGGACGCGGGGCTACGCTCCTCCTGAACAGTACGGCTTTTCCCAGACCGATACCCGCTCCGACGTCTACTCGCTGGGCGTGACCCTGCGGCAGCTTTTGGGCGGGAAGGCAAATAAGCTGCGATACAAAAAAATCGTCAGGAAGTGTACCGACCTGAACCCGGACAGGCGGTATCAATCAGCCGGGCGAGTGAGAAACGCCTTGCCCGATACGAAGCGGAGCGTTCTGTGTGTCGCCGCTATCGTTGTATTGGCGGTGGTTATTCTGCAAAGCATACCGTATCTGCCGCTGCTTCATGGGGAACCGGGTACGGCGCTTACTGTGCTGCCCACGCCGACAAATCCCCATTGGAACGGAGAGACGGGTATCGCGGTGTGGGACAATGTACTGCAATCCGGCTCAGGCGGTTCCCAG
>JAISWA010000030.1 GCA_031271275.1 Clostridiales bacterium
ATTTGCGTGTTTCTTTCAGCTACCATTTCAAACTCAGCCTCCGTTTCAGCCGCTAAAAATTTTAGCAAAGAATCCAACGAACAAGGGCGACGCGGTTGGAATTCGCGAATGATTCAATCGCGAATTCTATCGTCGGGTCCGCGAAGCGGAACTTCCGACGTCACATAATGCCGAACCGTCAAATTCCTTCGGAAGTTTCCTTCGTATTAAAAAGCATAGGGTTCGCGTTTGTGCCGACGGGTGCGAAACATGACTAACAATTATTTCGTAACCCTTCCACCTCGGCGTATGTCAGACCGGTATCTTCGACTATTTCCTCAATGGAACGACCACGTAAAATCAACCTTTTTGCAATTGTAGTTCGTTCTTCCAACCTTGCGCCCTTTTCCCTTGCCCTGTTATCCCGGCGCTCCTTTTCCCGCGCCTCGTATAACATTCTTGTTTTCTCGTCGGCGGAAAGTTCCTTAAGCCTGACGACCGCCGTTTGAATTTGCGTGTTTCTTTCAGCTACCATTTCAAACTCAGCCTCCGTTTCAGCCGCTAAAAATTTTAGCCAATCACATAATGCCGAACCGTCAAATTCCTGTGGGAGTTTCGTTAAGTCCAACGCGTAAATTTCTGATATATCGGTAAACACAACGCTGTCGTCAGGGTCGCAGTATAAAAAACGTTTGCGGTATTTTGAAGTTTCCTTTATAAAGTCGTAATCGGTTATAACAATAGATATTGTCCGTTTTATCTTGTCGTAATCATCGCCCTCGGCAAGCTGTTCCGTTATCATTTTCGATTGATAATAGACTACCCTGCTTTCCATATGGGGCATGGGGAGGACTTGCGCTTCAAGATGGATTATTTTGCCTGATTTCGACGTGAGTTTAACATCCAAGATTCCCATTTTGTCTCCCGGACGGTCACGGAGCAAATGGGGGTCAAGGATAGTTATTTCGTTATAATCATCTTCCGGTAAATTTATAACAGATTTTAAAAAATCCCGAAGCAAATCAATATTGCGCTCGTCGCTGAAGAACAGCTTAAAAATAATATCCGACTTCGGGGATAAAATTGTTACGTCGCTCATAGCCGCACCGCCCCCTTCTTGCTGACATTATATCGCGAAAGGGAACGGCGCGTCCACCGGCGGCCCCACGTCAAACGCATGAACGCGTTTGGCGTAGGGCTTTCCCAAACAGTCATTGAAATTTCCCGCGATATTTGCTACATTTCGTAGAAATATAAAGCAAAGGGGCTTTTGCCATGTTCAAAAAAGTTATAAAAAAGATTTCCGCTATCATTTTGTCGGCGGCACTGCTTGCGGGTATGTTCGCGCCGGTTTACGCGGCGGAAGAAGCCACGGAAGCGCCGCCCGCGGGTTGGGCCGATTTCAACCTGCTTGACGGGTTTACCCCGGCGGATGGCGGTACCATGACGTTTGGGGAATTTGCCACGGCGTTTGGCAGGGCGATGGGCTATACGGAAAGGTACGGGAATTTTTATTTCGACGTACCGGCGGGGCATCCCCACGAGGACGGCATCGTTAAGCTCAGCGCCATGAGCCTGATTCAAGACGCGGGCTATGTTAAGCCTGACGAGCCCATGCCCCGCATGAAGTTTTTTGAGGTTGTCGTGAAAGCCTTCGGGCTTCCGCTGTTAAACGGAAATACTGCCTTTGCCGACGACGAAAGTATTCCGGCGGCGAGCAAGCTGTATGTCAAAAGTTTGGAAAGCGCCGGAATCCTGTCGGGCGAAACCGCCGATATCGACGGCGCGCTTACATACGACCTGTTTTTTGCGACGCTCGACGGCTACCTCGGGCTGCCTATTTACGAGCCGGGCGAGTATACCCGTAACGAGCGCGGCAATTTGATTATAAACGCGCCTGATGTTTCTCTCGTCAATTCAACCGTGGAGGGCAACCTGTATGTTTCCGCGGGGGGCGGCGCCGTCGATTTAAGCGGCGTATCGGTCGCGGGCGCGATTTCCGTCAGGGGCGCGACGGACGTAACCCTTGCCAATGTAAGCGCCAACGCTTTGGTTTTGGAATCTACCGGCGCAAACGTTACTGTTTCCGGGGATTCCTTCTTCGAAAGTATTGAGGTTCGTAAAGACATGGCGATTTCCGGGGCGGCGGAAGCCGGGAAAGACGTCGCCAACAGGCTGGTAATAGACCAGCTCAGGCACAGAATCGCGCTTTCTTTGGAAAACGTGAATATCTACACCCTGGACAACAACAACTGGAGCACGACCCTAAGCGGTACGGCAAACTTTGCGGAATCGGTGGGTACGCTGCTGCCCGGCAAAGAAGATACGGTCGTTATCGCCGGGCGGCCCCGCAACAGCGACAAGAAGCTTAACGTGTACTTTATAAACTGGGCTATGTATTCCGATTTGCACCGTTCGCAGACGGTGGGCGATTTGCCCTGGGACAGGATTTCCACCATCAACCACGCGTTCTGGCGCATCGTCCCCAACGAGGCGCACACGGAATTCCCCATCGCCAGTACGGACGCGGAAGCGGACGTTATCCACTTCGCGGCGTATGAGGAATATACCGCGCGATATCCGGAGGTTAACGTGGTGCTTTCCGTCGGGGGTTGGACGGATACGAAATGGTTCGCCGAAATGGCGTCCACGGATTCCGGAAGGCAGTCGTTCATAGATTCCTGTGTGGACACCTTAAATCAATACCCGTTCCTCGGCGGCGTGGACATCGACTGGGAATACCCCGGCACCCAACGCAACGGCGAGGGGGAAGGGTACATCGGAAGCGAAGCCGACAGAAACAACTTCACCGCGCTTATGAAGGGAATGCGCGAGGCTTTTGACGCGGCGGGGCACGCGGACAAAATCATCACCTATTGCGCGTCCACCAGTGTAAGCGCCCACGAGGAAGGCAGCATTGCCATTGACCACGCGGCGGTCGCGCCTTATGTGGACAGAATCAATATCATGACCTATGACATGGCGGGCAGTTGGTCGGGCAGGGGGCTTCACCACTCCGGGCTTTACCCCGGCGAGTTTATGGAAGGCGCGGGCGTCAGCGCGTCCGAGTCCGCCGAATATTTCATCAGCCTCGGCGTGGACCCGGGGAAGATTAACATCGGTTCCCCGCTGTATTCGCAGGGTTGGAGCATTCCAAGCGCCGTAACGGAAGGGACCGACGCAGAAATCGCGGCGGGGGCGCTCGGTCAGCCCGCGTCAAAAGACGGGTACGGTTCCATCGGAACGGGGCAAATGTACTGGTTCGACCTGAAAGCAATGGAAAACACGCCGGGTTGGATCGCCGGTTACGACGAGGTTTCCCAAGCGGCGTATTTGTACAACAACGATTCGGCTTCCTCGCTGTATCAGCAGTTTTATTCCTATGAAAACGAGCGGTCCCTCGAAGCCAAGCTCGATTTTATCAATGAAAAGGGGCTTGGCGGCTTGATTGTGTGGGACACGCCCGGCGACTCCGCAAACCACGCGATGCTTTCCCGCATGGCGAAAGGTTTGGGCATTTGGGACGGCGCCATACCCGCCTATGACCCCGAACCCTATTCCGCGCCGGAATACGCCCAGGCGAACGACGTGGGTTTCTGGTACGACGACTATGTGTGGAGCGCCGGGGACGCGGCGATTTACGAAGGCAATGTGTATATCTGCGTCGCGGACACCCACGTGGGCGGGGAGGAGTTCCCCGGTTCGGGATACGGTTACTGGACAAACGGCGACAGTTGGAACATTGAAAACCCATACGGTACGGAAGCGGAACTGCTGACCATACCCGAGGTTACGATACCCGAGTGGAACGACGAAACGGTTTGGAACATCGGCGCGATTGTGCGCTATAACGGGAATGTGTATGTGTGCCTTGCCACCACCCATATCGCGGGCGGCGAGCACCCCGAGACGACGTGGGGGTATTGGGCGGCGTATGACCCGGCGGCGGGCGGGGCAAGCGAAGCCGACGCGGCGTAAAACATGGAATGCACCTACCAAATCCCCGCTTCAAAACCTGTCTCCCCGGTCGCGGCTTTGCGAAACGCGTATGCTTTCCCCGGGCCGGGGGACGTGATTATCGGTTGGAACCCCGCCTATCCATTCTATAACGAGGTCCTGGATATCGTTCACGCGGAAGGCAAGCGCTGTTGGCTGTGGCTGCCCGTTTTTTCCGAGCTTCCCGCAGAATTCGCGCCGGTATATTCCGTGGGTTTCAACGGGAAACCGCAACGGGGGCTTTCCGTAATGCCCGGGGAAGATTTCCGCTTTGCCTGCCCCTCCACCCCGCGCAACCTCAACATAGCCTATGAAATTTACAAGCGGGATTTTTCACGGTTCCCTTTCGACGGCGTCTTTCTGGATAAGATACGCCACGCGTCCTTCGCGGGCGGGCTTACGGACGGCTTCGGCTGTTTCTGCGCGTCCTGCCGCGAAGCTTACGCTATACGCGGCGTGGATTTACACGAAACGGTCAAGCTGATACGTGAAAATCCCGCCGCTTTTCTTCCCGATTCAACGGACGGGGCGGGCATATACCACTGCGCCGACCCCCTTGCCGAAAAATTCTTCGCCGCCAAAGCGGATATCATTACCGTCGCGGTAGCCGGACTGTCCGCCCGGTTTCAAAAGCGCGGGCTGCAGGTCGGTCTCGACGTTTTCGCGCCGCTGTTGGCGTATTTTACGGGGCAGGATATCCCGCGCCTGTCCAAACACGCCGCGTTCGTAAAGCCGATGTTTTACCGCATCACGCGCGCCCCTGCCGGTCTGCCTTTTGAACTTGACGGTATGCGGGAAAGTTTCCTTCCCTGCGGCGCGGATGCGGCGGAAATATTGCGAAGGCTATGGCGTTCCGGGGATTTGTGTTCCGCGGAATGTATGGGCGCGCAGTTGAAAAGTTTAATATCGGAATGCCCGGCGCGTCAAAAATTCCGTCCGGGTTTTGAAATTGTCCATATCCCGGGTATTTGCGAAAGCAATCCCGCGTACATACGCGAAACGGCGTCGCTGCTGGAAAACTCCGGCATAAGCGACGCCGTTCTGTGTTGGGATTTGCTGAGCGCTTTTAACGCGCCTTTCGCACTTTCCTGACGGTCATTTCATGGGTAAGCGCCATCACCGCGAGTATCAACAGCAAAAACACGGGGAACAGCGCGATATGGACGTACTGCGCGATCAACCCGAACAGGGGCGGCGCGAAACAGCTCCCCATATACGCGCATGCCATTTGTATTCCGATGACCGCCTGTGATTTGTCCGCGCCGAAATTTGCCGGCGTGGAATGTACGATGCTCGGGTAAATGGGGGCGCAGCCGAGCCCGATTAATATAAGCCCGATATTGGCGGGTATTTCGCTGCCCGGCAATATAAATACGCAAATCCCCAGAAAAATGAGCCCTTGCCCGAGACGCGTCATATTTACGTCGCTCACGGCAATGGAAAGGAAGCCGCTGACGGCGCGCCCGACGGTTATCCCGAGGAAAAACAGGCTGACGAAACGCGCGGCGGCTTCCGGGGTCAGCCCCCTTTCAAGCACGAGGAAGCTGCTGCTCCAAAGCCCCGTGGTGCTTTCAAGGGCGCACTCGCAGAAGAAAGCGACAAAGATTTCCTTCGCGCCGGGGATGTTTAACACTTGCTTAATGGAAAGCGCTTTTTCCGGAACGGGGTGGTTGGTTTCGGGGGAGGCGCTTGTTTTTTCGCCCCCGCGCTTCTTCCAAAGGGGCAGGCTGAACAGGAGGATAACCGTGAGTACGATTTGCAGTACGGAAATATAGCGGTATCCCATGCTCCATCCCCTGCCGGAGGTCAGCGCGTACCCCATAACATACGGGCTGAGCGAAGCGCCTACGCCCCACATGCAGTGCAACCAGTTCATGTGACGGCTTTTGAAATGCAGCGCCACGTAATTGTTAAGCGCCGCGTCCACGCTGCCCGCGCCGAGCCCGTAAGGCACCGACCAAAGGCACAGCATCAGGAACGAGCGGCTGACCGAAAACCCGAACAGCGCCAACGCGGTCATCCCCACGCTTAGCACCATGATTTTTCCCGTCCCAAGCCTTCGCGTGAGCCTGTCGCTCAGTATGCTCGAGACGACCGTTCCCACGGCGCAGATGGTGGAAATAACCCCGGCGTATGAAATAGGCACGCCAAACGCGGGGTACATGGACGGCCACCCCGAGCCGAGCAGGGAATCGGGCAGCCCGAGGCTGATGAACGCCAGATAGATAAGCGCGAGGAGTAATTGTGTCATTTTACGCGACCTTTCTTTTAAAAAGGGAAATGAAATACCGGCATCATACTGATTTAACGGGCGAATGTCATTATACAAATTATTTGTGCTATACTGTTTCAAACAGTAAAAGGAAGGCGTCGGCGCATGGGCAGTAAAAATGGGGATTCCAACGCAACAATCGTCTCGGTGGCGGACGCCTTGTCGCAAGATTATGGGGTTTTTGACCGGCAGCCGCATTCCACCGTAAAAGATATGCTTAGCTTTTTACGCAGCAGCGTGAGGGATAACGGTTTTGAAACCATACTGGATATTGGGTGCGGCGTCGGAAGCGTTACGCGATTAATCGCCGGTTTTTTTGATAAATCACAAATTATCGGGGTGGATATCTCCCGGGAAATGCTCAACAAGGCGGATAACATTCGTATGCCCAACCTGCGTTATGTTTTGGCGGACGCTTCCGGTTTACCCTTTGAGAAAAGCACCGTGTCCTGCGCGGTCTTAATCAATTCATGGCATCTGATGCGCGACAGAACCGCTGTCGTAAACGAACTGCGCAGGGTTCTTGCCCCAAACGGGACAGTCATGGTGGTGGGAATAGAAAGAGATAAGCTTAAATATGAGTTCTTTCATCAGCAACTGCCGAATTTTCACAAAAAGGATTATCAGCAGCATGATTCGTTGGATTCGTTAATCAGCCGGTTTAATGAAAACGGGTTTACCTATACGGACAGTAAAACTTACGCGTATTCCACCCGGATAGGGAACGCGGAAGAAACGCTGTCTTTTTTGGTGAGAAAGCCGTTTTTCAGTTTAAGACTGCTGACGGACGAGGAATTTGAAAGCGACCTTAGGCATTTTCGCCGGTGGTTAGCGGAATCCGAAATCAAAGAGACGGTAAAAAACGGCGTAAGCACGTTAGCGATATTTAAGAAAGAAGGTTAGACGCGTATGCCGCAAGGGAATCATATACTGGTTAAACTGTTGAACAAATACGACAAAATAATCGCCTATGCCTTTTTAGCGGCGAGTTTGTGTTGGGAAATAAGTTCAATCATTTTTCCCGATATGCCGGATAATGTGCCCATGATACTGTTGGCGGTAGGGCTGCTCGCTTTCTTCCGTTCCATCAACAGCGCGCTGTCCCACCTGCACGCGAATGTTAACGCGGTCAGTATAACGGACGGGATTCAACAGGTGGTGCGCTCCTCCGCGTTACATAAAGAATTTAACGTGCTCGCCAATGACGGAATACGGTACTATCACGTATTGTCCGAGTTGGGGCGTCACATTGAATTTCTGCGCGTTGCGGTCTATGATGACGCGCAGTTGGATAAATGGGTATCATTGTACACGCGCCAATTGGTCGGGAAATTGATTGTCAAAAAAATGCCGACCCGTCCAATGTTTCATATGTGTTTCGGCGAGAGTATGGTTCTGTTTGGCGGCTTTAAAATAGAAGGCGGCAAAATGTCCGCCGGGACTAATATTTGTATCGATAACACCACACGCGATACGGCGGCGTTTATTGAATGCTGCCGAACCATGTTCAACAGCGCCTTCGGTTCTTCCGATGAGGTTATTTTCAATTCCGAATCGCCGGGGCAGGGGACAAAACCCCGTCCGTAATTTTCCCCCGCCCCCGCGACATGGCAAATTCCTATCAGCCCTTCACCGCTCCGGCGGTCATGCCCTTGATAAACTGCCGGCTCATGGCGAGGTACAGCGCCAACACGGGAATGGACGACAGCGTCAGCACGGCGAGCACCTTAGACCAGTCCGTCTGATACTGCCCGAACAGCCTCGTAACGCCCAACAGCAGTGTCTTGGATTTTTCGTCGCTTATAAAAATCAGCGGGAACCACAAATCGTTCCAAAACGGAACAAGGTTGTATATTGCCACGCTTGCAAGCGCGGGTTTAAGCATGGGGACAATAATCCGTATCAGGGTCTGAAAGCGGCCGCACCCGTCCATAAACGCGGCTTCGGAAAGCTCGAGCGGTATTTGCCGTATAAACTCCGTCAGCACAAAAATCGCGATGGGAATGCCCATTGCCACATAAATAGGCACAAGCCCCCAGATGGTGTTCATCAGGTTCAGCGTCTTAACAATTTCCAAGAGCCTGATGGACGCGATTTTGATGGGCATCATCATTCCCGCGATAAATATAAAATAAAGCAGGTTTGACCATCTTCCGCTCCACTTGGCAAGCGCGTAGGACGCCAACGTGCCGAGCAGCAGCATGAGGAACAGCGAGAGCAGCACCACGATAAAGCTGTTCTTAAAATACCCGAGGAAGTCGCCGCTGGATAAAACGTCGGTGTAGTTGGATAAATTCCACGTTTCGGGCAGGCCGAAGGTGTTGGTGTAAATACTGCGTTTATCCTTGAAGGAGTTAATCAGCATGATGTAAAGCGGGAACAGTACGACCACCAACCACACGCTTAGCGTGACGTGGGAGCCGATGCGCATGTTCCGGACTTTCAGCGATTTTGGTTTTTTCGTGTTCATGCCGTCACCCCTCCGTCCTGGTTTTATTGAGAATAAACATCGAAACCACGGCAAGCATGATGAAAGTCACCGTCGCGATGGTCGCGCCCATATCGGGGTTGGGTATGGCGACGGGGTGCTGCCCCGCGATACCGATGCGGTAGAACAGCGTGCCCAACAGGTCGGTTGAGTAGGCGGGCGCGCCGTTGGCGGTTTCGGTGGCGAATACGATGTCAAAGGCGTTAAAGTTGTTTACGAAGGTAAGTATCGTAATCATGCCCACCACCGGCATGATAAGCGGCAGTTTGATATAGCGGAAAACCTGCCAACCGTTGGCGCCTTCAATGTCCGCCGCTTCGTAAATATCTTCGCTTATGCCTTGCAGCGCCGCGACAAACATCATGGTGGGTATGCCCATCCACTGCCAACTGGAAATCAGCCCCACCGCCGTAAGGGCGGTGCTCTCCTGACCGAGCCACGGCTGAGCGAGCTGCTCAAGGCCGATGGCGGAAAGCAGCCCCCTTGACCAAATGGGGTTAAGCAAAAGTTTCCAGAGATA
>JAISWA010000179.1 GCA_031271275.1 Clostridiales bacterium
CCTTTTTCGGCATTGAACCATTTTACTGTGCCTGTCTTCATGCGGTGAATCCTCCTACAAAATTCAAAATAGCCAGTCCTTACGACTTGTTGGCGAAGCGTATGTTATCACGGTTAGAAGATACTGTCAACTCAATGTGACCTCCGTCACGGCGGGCTGCGTAAAACCCTCGTCTTCCGCCAGGCTTGAGGGGCCGGACGCCGCCGCCCGCGCCAGTTGGTCGCAGCGCTCGTTCTCGGGGTTGCCCGCGTGGCCGCGCACCCAGCGGAATTCCACGCTGTGCCGGTCGAGCAGCGGAAGCAGCCGCTTCCATAAATCCGCGTTAAGCGCCGGTTCGGTCTTGTTGCGCATCCAGTTCTTTTTCCGCCAGCGTATTATCCAACCCTTTTCCACCGCGCTGACCAGGTACTGCGAATCGGAATACAGCACCGCCTCGCAGGGTTCCCGCAGCGCTTCAAGCGCCGCTATGGCGCTGAGTATTTCCATGCGGTTGTTGGTGGTAAGCCGGAAACCGCCGGAAAGCTCCTTCCGGTGCACCTGCCCCGAGGAACTTGAAAACAAAATCACCGCGCCGTACCCGCCGGGGCCGGGGTTGCCCGAGCACGCGCCGTCGGTGTACACCGTCACTTTCTTTCTTAAATCCTCCGTATGTACGGCCGGCGGTTCAGGCGAAAAATCTTCAAAACCCTCCGGGCTGTCCCCCGCCATACTTTCCGGGCACTTTTCCGGTTCCTGAGCCGGTTCGGGCGGGCAGGCTTCCGCCACATCCGCTAAGAAAATTTCCGCCAACGCGGCGTCCTCCGGCGTGGTGATTTTTATATTCCGGGCGTCCCCGTTTACCATCCGCACCGGCGTGTCCCGCAGCCGCTCCACCAAAGACGCGTCGTCCGTCCCCGCGTACCCGTCCGCCACCGCGAACTTGTGCGCCCGCAGTATGACGCCGTATGGGAACCCCTGCGGCGTTTGCGCCGCGTATACCGCCCTGCGGTCGGGGGTGGAATAGATGAGCCCGTCCGCCCCCGCGAGCTTTACCGTGTCGGTGGAAGGCACGCCCGGCACCGCCCCGCCGCCGCGTTCCGCTTCCGCTATAACCCCTTCTATGACCCGCTCCGTCACAAACGGCCTGACCCCGTCGTGTATCAGCACGATATCCGTCTCGATTTCGCGCAGCGCCGCGTAAACGGAAGCCTGCCGGCTTTCGCCCCCGCCGGTAACGCCCGTTACCTTTGAAAAAGAAAATTCCCCGACCATACGCCGGGTATGCGCGATAAAATCTTCCGGGACGGCGAGGAAAATTTCCGAAACGCGGGCAGCCCGCTCAAAAACGCCGATTGTACGCGCCAGTACGGGCATACCGCCCAAGTCCGCAAACTGCTTGGGCAATTCCCCGCCGAAGCGGCTGCCGCTGCCCGCGGCGACAATCACCGCCGTCACTTTTGTTTTTTCCGTCATAGCTGTATAACCGCCTTGTCCGGGTACGCCTGCGCGGGCGAGCTTGCCGTAACCATGTCCACCCATACGAACAGCGCCTGCCCGGGCCGGATATCTTCCGGCGCGTAAAAATTATATTCCGGGTCGGTGATGCGCGTATCCGCCGTCAATGTGACCCGGTACTTGCCGTCATAGGTCGTAAAGGTACAATAGCCCTCGCCGTACTGGATGTTTTCGCTGACCACGGCGAGGAACGCCGCCGCGCCTTCTTCCCCGTAATTCATCCACACTTCGTCCGCCGCCATGTCGCGGGAAGGCGGACCGGAAAGCCCCAAGCGCACCGTCATGCCCTCCCGTATACCGGAAGCGCCCGCCGGGAAACCTGTCAACAAATCATACACTGCCGCGCCGCCTATGTGAACACTTATTTCTTCGCCGAAAGTTTCGGCGCCGTCAAAATAGCCGTCGCCGACAATTGCCGCGTCAGCGAGCCGCAGCCAGTCGTTTTCGTCCCAAACGACCACGCCGAAGGCTTCCGCCCCGTCGTAAGCGAAAACACGCCGCGCCGGGGAAAAGATCAATAAAAGCGCGAGCAGCACCGTAAATTTTACGTTAGCGCGGAACATCGCATCCGCCCCCTTTAAATGGAAATGCTTTTTAATATAGTATTTTCTATTGCGGGATAAAATATACTTCCAAAGCTATGCTCAACACGATTTCAAAAATTATTAGAAAAGCGGTTTTTTTCAAGCAAAAAAAATGCATATATAATTTATATTTCCATTTTGGCGGGCGGTTTAAACAATAAACAAAGACATACGGCAATGAGTATAAAATATTTTACGCCTAAAAGCCTACCGTGCGGTAGGCTTTGTTGTTCTGAATCCCTGTCCGGGCGCATAAAATTAAATTGCAGAGTTTTAGTCACAGGTCATTCTGAGCGAAGCGAAGAATCTTTAGGTTCCTTCGCTTCGCTCAGGATGACACCAATTAAGCAGGATGACGCCAATTAAGCAGGAGGACACCAACTAAATTGTAACGCTGTATCAATCCATAAGGAGGCGCGCGGTGGAAAGGGTGCATTACAGGCGGACGACGCCGACGGGACAAACGCGGCAGGCGTCCGGCGCATATACGGACGAAGGCGGGCGGGAGGGTTCCCGCGAGCGGTTGATTTTGCAGGGAATCGTAAGCGGTTTAATGCTCGCGGCGATACTGGGGCTGTGCCTGTTTGAGAGCGGGTTTTCTGCGGCGGCGCGGGAAGGTTTGGGAAAGGCGCTGAACGGGTACACCACGGTGGAAGCGGCGGCGGAGGGGGTAAAGGGTTTCGGGCAAGCCTATCTGCCCGTTGTTTTCGGCGAGCCGGAGGCGGCGGCGCCGGTAAGCGCGCCGGTTTCCCCGCAAATACCGGAGGAAATCCCAAGCGCGCCCCCGCAAACGGTGACGGTTGACGAAGGGCTCTACATAGATCAGGACATACTGGCGGAAATGAACGCTTCAAAATCCACGGTTCCGGAACCGCCAGCTTCTCCGGGGCCGTAGGGTTGGCTGAAACGGAAGTTTCAGCCTTGCAGCAGCAAAAGTGGATTGACCCGGTAGCGTCCGGCATCGTTACCTCGTGGGGCGGGCTGCGGGAAAACCCCGTTACGCGCAAGCGCGAGTTCCACGACGGGATGGACATCGCGTGCCCGGTGGGGACGGAAGTGTACGCGACGCGGGGCGGAAGCGTGCTTGCGGCGGGGGCTTCGCCCACCTACGGGAATTACGTGAAGCTTTCCCTTGAGGGCGGCTACGTGGCGGTGTACGCGCATTTAAGCCGCGTGCTTGTGTCGCCGGGCGAAGAAGTCGCGCAGGGACAGGCTGTGGCGCTTTCCGGCAGCACGGGGCGCAGCACGGGGCCGCATTTGCATTACAGCGTTTTCAAAGACGGGCAGTACCAGAACCCTGACCTTTACGTCAGCCTGCCGGAAAACGGCGGCGCGAATCTGGCGGTCGGCGGATGATACATATACGGTTTTCCTTTATCGCGGTGGCGCTGCTTTTGATTTTGTCCGGACACGCGCCGGAGCTGTTGGTTTTGTTCCTGTCCGTAACGCTGCACGAGCTTGCCCACGCGCTGCTCGCCAGGCGCTTCGGCGCGAGGGTGGACGGGCTCAACCTGACCGCCCTCGGCGAAGTCGCCGTCATCCGCCGTATGGAGTGTATAGGCTTTTGGCGGCGGGCGCTTACCCTGCTCGGCGGTCCGCTGACAAACTTACTGCTGAGCTTCTGCGCGTATGCGGTTTATTTTTGGGGGCGCGCGGAAATATTTTATGAAATCGCGCTGTATAATTTTGCGCTGTGCGTCTTTAACCTGCTGCCGGTGTTCCCGTTGGACGGCGGGCGAATCGCGCAGCTTTTTCTGGGGAATATTTTCGGCGTGCCGAGGGCAAACCGCGCCATTTTGCGTTTCGGGCGCGCCGCCGGTTTGCTGCTGATGGTTCCGGGGTTGGTTCAGGCGGTGCTGTATCCGTTTAACATCAGCCTGCTTTGCATGGGCATGTATTTGTGGCGCAGGAACCGCAGCGCCTTGGTGCAGACCTTTGAATTCTTCCAGGCGCTGTTGGGAAAGCCGGCGCAGCTCACGGCAAAAGGCGCGCTGCCGGTTAAGCTGCTGCACGCCCGTGCCGCGTACCCGCTGCGGCGCGTCGTAGACCGGCTTGACTGGGACCATACGACGCTGATTATGTTGGATAATGCAGGCTCGCCCTGCGAATGGCTGACCGAATCGGAAATCATGCGCCATGTGGCGCGAAACGGATTGACCGGGACCGTGGGAGAAGTCTTGAATTTTTCTTGACGCGCCGCGTTTTATCGTATATTATCCGGTTTGTGTTTTATTTTGACTTCGGTTGCGGGGAGGTGAATTGTTTGGCGAATATCAAATCCGCGAAAAAGCGCATTCAGGTGATTGCAAAGAAGCAGCTGCGCAACAAGGTTATAAAATCCTCTACCAAGACGGCGATTAAGAAGGTTCAGTCGGCGGCGGCTGCCGGTGATATCGAAATGGCGAAGGCGGCGTTTATCCATGCCGTTTCCGCAATCGACAGAGCGGCTTCCAAAGGCGTTTACCATAAAAACACCGCTTCACGGAAGAAATCAAAGCTTGCGAAAATGATGAACAAAGCCGCCATATAAGGCGGCTTTAAATTTAATTGAGGGGGATTTAAAATGGTCTATTCAGATTTTGGCGGCACGGGGGCAAAGGTTTCCAAACTGGGCTTCGGGGCGATGCGCCTGCCGATGAAAGAAATTAACGGCAAATCCGTAGTGGACGAAGACCTGGCGGTACCGCTTATGCGCAGGGCGTTCGACCTTGGCGTAAACTACGTAGACACCGCGCCGGGTTATTGCGAAAAGCTCAGCGAGGCGGCGGTGGGCAAAGCGCTGAAGGGTTACCGCCACAAGGTTTACCTTTCCACCAAGAACGCTATTGACGGCGACAAGGACGGCGGCCGTTGGACGGAGCGCCTTGAACATTCCCTTAAACAGCTCGACACGGATTACATAGATTTTTATCATTTCTGGGGTATCGGGCTCAATGGTTTCCGCTCGTGGCAGGGGCTCAAATTCGGGCCGGTTGAAGCCGGGATAAAAGCGAAGGAGCAAGGGCTGATCAAGCATCTTTCCTTCTCCTACCACGACGCGCCGGAAAATTTCGCTGAAATCGTAGACAGCGGCTGTTTCGAGTCGGTGCTGATTCAATACAACCTGCTCGACCGCTCCAACGAAAAGAATCTGGAATACGCGCAATCAAAAGGGCTCGGCGTGGTGGTGATGGGGCCGGTGGGCGGCGGACGCCTCGGCGTACCAAGCGAAGTCATACGCGGCCTGCTCGAGAACAAGCCCGTGAGCACCGCCGAGATGGCGCTGCGGTTCGTCATGGCGAACGAGAACGTCAACGTCGCCCTTTCCGGCATGAGCGAAATTTCCCAGGTGGAGGAAAACGCGGAAATCGCTTCCCGCACCGGCCACCTGACCGAAGACGAACGGCGGCGCGTCACCCAGATGATGGAGGAAAACAAACGGCTCGCCGACCTGTACTGCACCGGCTGCAAATATTGTATGCCCTGCCCGCAGAACATCAACATACCGCATTTGTTCGCCCTGATGAACAACCACCGGGTCTACAACCTGACCGACCATGCCAAACAGGAATATAAAACCACCCTCGAGGGAACCGGTTGGGTTAAGAGCGCCGCGCCGTCGGCATGTATAGAATGCGGCGCCTGCGAAGGGAAATGCCCGCAGAAGCTTCCTATTATAAGGCAACTGAAGGAAGTAGCGGCGGAGTTGGCGTAGAAAATATAGAGGAGGCGCGTTATGAACATCCGTTATTCCGCTAATCAGAAAGATTTCAAGCGCTACACCACGGAGGAAGTGCGCGGGGAATTTTTAATCCAAAACCTGTACCTGCCGGACGAAGTCGTCGCGGTGTACAGCCATGTGGACCGCGTGGTGACACTGGGCTGTATGCCGGTGACGGGGGCGGTCCCCATCGACAAGGGAATGGACGTGCACGCCAACTTCGGCACGGACTTTTTCCTTGAGCGCCGCGAAATCGGCATGTTTAACCTCGGCGGTCCCGGAACCGTCACCGCGGGCGGGGAAAAATTTGAAATGGGGTACAAGGACTGCCTTTATATCGCGAAGGGAACCCGGCCCGTGTTGTTTGAAAGTTCCGACGGCGCGAACCCGGCGAAATTTTACATGGTCAGCGCGCCCGCCCA
>JAISWA010000193.1 GCA_031271275.1 Clostridiales bacterium
TTTCGAGCGTATCGACAGGCGTTTGTACGACGGCGAGTTCTGCCAAATGGATTTGATCGTGCCGGTCGTTGACATGTTGGAAAAATGATAGTTTTGGTTCATTGCCTCAAAAATCGTTTTGTTATCCTTTCAAGAAACGATAAACGGAAGGGTGACAGAAATGAAAAAATTTTTACCGGTCGCAATCGTATGTGTTTTATTTTTCACAAGCACCGTTTTTGCGGCGCCGGGCATCATTATCGACGGGAACGTACAGGCGGACGAAGTAATCGCCTATGACGAAACCGGCTACAATCTGTACATAAGGCTTTCCGAAGCCGGGCGTCTTTTCGGGGTTACGGCGACTTTCAAAAATGACGGCGCGGTCATTGAAAAGAACGGTCATAGCCTGCTCTTTGAAGCCGGGAAAAATCAGTTTATCATGGACGGTTTGTCCCGGCGCGATTTGACGATGGAAGGCTTGATCATCCAAGACGGAGAGCCGTATGTGGCGCTGCGCCCGTTAAGCGAAGCGACCGGCGCGGTTATTTCGTGGTCGGCGGAAAACAATGCGGCGGAGGTTACTACCGGCGCGGTTACTATGCCGGAAACCGCCGCCGCGTATTTTGAAAACGTGCAGGTGTTGGACCAATCCACCGTCAGAATCGGCGGCGAAAAAGTAATCTACATAGACCCGTACCATATTGTGGGTACGCCGCAGGACGCGGATGTTATTTTAATCTGCCATTCCCATGACGACCATTTGGACTGGGGCAGCATCAAAAATGTAATGAAGGATTCCACCGTCGTATACCTTCCGGCGGATGCGATGGCGGCGGCGGCGGAAAACGGCGTGACTAACGCGGTGGCCGTAGCGCCGGGCGAGGTGTATACCGAAGGGGAAGTCGCGTTTGAAACGGTACACGCCTATAACCTTCCCAACGAGCTCGAAACCCGTATGTACCACCCTAAGGAAAGCAACTGGGTCGGTTATGTGGTTGCCGCCAACGGCTATACCTACTACGCCGCGGGCGACACGGATTTTGTCCCCGAACTGGAAGGGCTGCAAACCGACGTCGCGTTTATTCCCGTAGACGGGGTGTTCAACATGACGGCGGCGGAAGCCGCGCTTATGGCGAACGCCATAAACCCGAAGGTTGCGGTGCCCTATCATTATGTTAACTTCGGTTCCGAGGATATGGCGTTGGATTTTGTGAGGGAATTTGTGGATTTGGGCGCTCATTTGGCGAGGAAACCGGTCAGCGTGATTATGGCGTATAAAATGTATTAGTGTTAATACGGCGGCGGCGGGGCTGTGGCGACCCCGCCGCTTTTTTCGTGACGGTGCGAAGAATTTATGATAGACTCGGCTTGCGGCTGCACGTCCATCAACTCGCAAGCGGGGTTCTGCCAAAATGGTCTTTTCAAATTTGTTTTTCATCTATGCCTTTCTGCCCGTTTGTCTCCTGCTCTGTTTCATCGCCCCCAATATCCGCGTTAAAAATTATGTGCTGCTTGCCGCTTCTTTGCTTTTTTACGGGTTGGGCGAGCCGGTCTATATTTTTCTGCTGCTCATCGCTTCGCTTTCCGCGTTCCTTTTCGCGAGGGGGATTGGCGGCTGCCGTGCCGTTTCCCGGCGCAGGCTGCTGCTTGCCGCGTCGGTTACCGTCAACGTGGCGTTCCTGTTCGTGTTCAAATATGTCCCGCTGTTGGTGGAAACGTTCGGCGTACTCTTTCCCGTGGAAACGGCGGGCTTTCCGGAAATCGTGCTGCCCATCGGCATTTCCTTCTATACCTTTCAAATCCTGACCTACACCGTCGATATTTATTTCCACAAAACGCCCGTACAAAGTTCCTTCGCCAAGTTTCTGCTCTATGTTTCGCTGTTCCCGCAGCTTATCGCCGGACCTATCGTCCGCTACGCCGATATTGAAACGCAGCTTTCCCAGAGACAAATGACGGCGGAGAAGTTTTCTTCCGGCGTGGTGCTGTTTATCTGCGGGCTGAGCAAAAAAATAATCCTCGCGGACCAGGCGGGCGCTTCGGCGGATCTTTTGCTGCGGAACCCGGCGTCTATGGGCGCGTTGGGGGTCTGGTCGGGCGTTATCCTGTACGCGTTTCAGATTTATTTCGACTTCGCCGGGTATTCCGACATGGCGATCGGGCTTGGGCGGATGTTCGGGTTCGAGTTTAAGAAAAATTTCGATTACCCGTATATCTCAAAATCGGTAACGGAATTTTGGCGGCGGTGGCATATTTCCCTGGGGACTTTTTTCCGCGACTATGTATACATACCGCTGGGCGGGAACCGGAAAGCCCACGCGCGCAATATCGCGGTGGTCTGGCTGCTGACCGGCCTTTGGCACGGCGCTTCTTGGAATTTCGCCCTATGGGGGCTTTATTACGGGCTGCTGCTGATTGTGGAGAAATATGTTTTTCAGAAAATAAAGATAAAACTTCCGGCGGTTTTCAAATGCGTGTATACGCTGTTCGCGGTGCTGATGGGCTGGGTGTTGTTTTACTTCACGGACATGAACGGCATTGCGCAAGCGCTGCGCGCCCTGTTTAGCTTTCGCGCAACCGAACCGGCGTCGCTTTCCCTCATGGCGGAGAATTTCATGCTGATCATTGTCTGCATAATCGCCGCTACCCCGCTGATGAAATCCCTTTATGACAAAGGTATAAAAAGAATATCCGGTCATCCCTTGGGCATGGGCGCGGATACCCTGTGCAAGCTTTTTTATGTGGCGGCGGGGCTTTTTATTTGTACCGCCCGTTTGGTGGGCTCGTCGTTCAGCCCGTTTTTGTATTTCAGGTTTTAAAGGAAGATTCTTCGCTTCGCTCAGAATGACAGTGTCGCCGTATATTTCACGTTCAGAATGACAATGTGCGCCGTATATTTCGCTATATAGCGAATCAACTTTGGATGTAACCATCGTCAGCTATGCATTGTAAACGGTTCACTTCCTGCGTTTTCTGCGAAAACGCTACGTTCGTTCACCACAATGCATTGACGCTTCCGATGGTCAAGAATTAAGTTGATTCGCTATAACCCGGAGGGAATATTTTGCTAAACGGAAAAAACTTCGGCAACTACATGGTCAGCGCGTGTTTCCTGATCATTATTTTTTCACTGGGTACCTATTTTTTATTTACCGAAAAGGCGGCGTTTTCCGACGCGGAAAACCGTGAGCTCGCCCCCGCACCGAGGCTGACGGACGAAAACGGCAGTATCAACACGCGCTTCTATTATGATTTGGAAACGTATTACACCGACCGGTTCCCGTTCCGGAACGGCTTCCTCGGCGTGAACCGCACCCTTCAAACCGCGTTTGCCCTAAAGCCGCCGGGTTTTGACGGCGAGGTCACGTTTGTGACGGTAGAGAGCAACGACGGGCAGGGGAAAAGCGGGGCGCCGGAAAGCCCGCAGAGTATGGAAGATACTACGCAAAATACCTCCGTCGGCGCAAGGGACGAAGAGGTTGGCGCGGCGGAAGGATCAGCGGAAGTTCCCGCCGACACCGGCGAAGTCCCCTTCGACTTTACCAGTTTGCCGATTATCGGCGACCGCACCTTTGAGCTGTATGTGTACCACGAGCCGAGGGTACGGGAATTCGCGGACGCGGTAAACAATCTCGCCCTTGCCTGTAAGGTTCCGACCTATGTGCTGCTTTCGCCGGCTTCTTCCGAGTTATACCTGCCGGAAAAATACCGCGCGCCGGAAAATAACCAGAAGCCCGCCTTCGATTTGCTCAAAACGCTTATTACGGAAGCGGAATATATTGATTTATACGATTCGTTCCAAAACGCCAAAGACAAGGAATACCTCTATTTTCGCACCGACCACCACTGGACAGCCGACGGCGCGTACCTCGCTTATGAAAATTTCTGCAAGGCGACCGGGCAAAACCCGGTCAGCCGTTCGGAAATGGAAAGCGGCAGGCGCGACGGTTTCCTCGGCAGCCTGTACAAGCAGGTTTCCCAAAGCGCGGGCAGCGAGCGCCTTTCCGGCAGCCCGGACTTTATACGGTATTATTTCCCCGTTTATGAAACGGAAGCGTACAATTACGCCAATGCGGGAATGCTGCTCGGTTCCCGCAGGGAAGTGCTGCTTCCCGACTATGAAAAGGACACGAACCTGTACAATATTTTTTTCGGCGGCGACATGGAGCTTATGCGTATGGAAAGCGCCGTTGGCAACGGGAAAAGTATTATGGTGGCGCGCGATTCCTACGGGCACGCGTTTCTGCCGTTTCTTGCCAACCATTATGAAACGGTGTACGCCGTGGAACCCCGGTATTTCGAGTCTTTCGACCTCGCGAATTTTATAGCGGAAAACCAAATAGACGAGCTGCTGATTATGGGGTACTCCTTCCCCATGACGGGGGCGTATTGGCTTAACTGGCCGCAGGAGCTGGCGAAACTGTATTAACATTGCCATTCTGGCGAATCATGCCACTCTGGCGCAATCATTGCCATTTTGGCGCAATCATTGCCATTTTGGCGCAATCATTGCCGTTCTGAGCCGCAGGCGAAGAATCCCACCGCCGCTGAGGGAGGATTCTTCGCTTCGCTTAGAATGACAGAGGCGGTGTATTCTTTGGACGATGTGCTCTCCGTAAACGGAATCAAATCTTTCCTTCCCCCCGACGCGCAAATCGAAATCGAATTTTTCCTCCAAACCGATTCCACCAACCGGGTGGCGATGGAACGCGCCCTTGCCCGCGCGCCCCACGGAACGGTCGTCTTGGCGGAAAGCCAGACCCACGGCAGGGGGCGCAGGGGAAAGCGCTTTTTTTCGCCCCCGGGCGGGGGGCTGTATATTAGCTTTGTGCTGTATTTTGAAAACTTACGTTTCACCAACCCCACCGCTATTACCGCTTACGCGGCGGTGCGCGTCTGCGAGGCAATCGAAAGCCTTTGCGGTATTCAGGCGGGCGTAAAGTGGGTCAACGATATTTTTTATAAGGGAAAAAAAGTAGGCGGGATTTTGGCGGAAGGGGTGCCCGATTCACAAACGCGGGGCATGGACGGACAGGCGCGCAGCCTTGACGCGAAATCCCACGCCGTCGGCGCGGTCGTACTCGGGATTGGGCTGAATATTTCCGCCGACCCCGGGGACTTTCCGGAGGAATTACGCGGCAAAGCGGGTTCGCTTTTCGCGAAAGGCTGCCAACCGTTCACAAGGAGCGCCCTTGCCGCCGAACTGATAAAACGCGTCGCGCTTTCCCACGCGCCGGGGGAAGCGGAAATCTTTGAAAAATACAAAGCGAAACTCTTTATGCTCGGCTCCACGGTTACGGTTTCCACGGAAAAGGAAAACTATACCGCCAAAGCGTTGGACATAGATTCAACGGGAAGGCTGATCGTAGAGAAAGAAAACGGGGAAACGGAATTTTTATCTTACGGGGAAATAAATATATTGGTGTAGAGGAGCGAAAGGGTTGCCTGACAAGCGGATGCCGACTGTCAAGCTGCGGCGGTATCTGAGGGATATTTTGTGAATACGCTTTCGGAGGAAGAACTCAGGGAATTGTTCAAGTAAAAAATCCGCGGGCAAATTGATAGTTGGCATATTATGTAATGCACCCGTGACCCGAGTGATTTAGGGTGTTTGATGGCAATCAAAAAATACGCAAACGGCAAAATATTGCTAAAGTTTGCGTATTTTTTAATTTGCGAAATTGCGCGGCATTCGCGCTTCCTTGCCTGTCGGGAATCTCGCTTCAAAATCCAACAAACGCAG
>JAISWA010000040.1 GCA_031271275.1 Clostridiales bacterium
GAAGGAAAACTTGAAATTGCCAAAACCATGCTGCGCAACAAGGAAGCTGACGAGAAAATCATTTTGTATACAGGGCTGACACGCGCGGAACTCGAAGCATTATATAAATCATAACCAAACTCCGCTGACGGATTGCGGAGAAAAAGCGGCGGAGTCAGAGGAGGAGTTTGAGAGGGTAGCTGAAAGGAATCCGCAAATACAGACGGCGGTTGTCCGGCTGAAGGAACTTTCCGCTGACGAGCGGACGCGGATGCTGTATGAGGCGCGGGAAAAGGAGCAACGGGATATTCGCGCAAGGGAGAAAGGCGCGATTAAAGATACGACTATTGGGTTATTAATCGTTGCGATGATGGGCAAGTCGGATAAACACACAACAAAAAATAAGCCGCCCATAGGAAGGTACTGGCTTATTTTTTGACACAGTTGTAAATTAATTGTGTCCGGTCAAACCGCCCGGCTTGTGTTTCAAAAGGGGCGAGTGTGCAACCACTCGCTTCCTTTATTTTAACCGTATTATATAACGTTTATTCCGGTCGGGCAAGCGCGGTTTACTCTGCTTCCACGCCAAACGCACGAACGCGTTGTGGTATCCTTAGGCGTCGCAGACTTAAATCCGCAAGGCGGGCTTTGCCCGCCTGAGGGAAATCGGCGACCGTAAATCCGAACAAAGTGAGGATTTGAAGCCGATTCAGTCAAACCGTACATCGTGGAAATGCCAGAGGAGCGCAGCGACGAAGCATTTTCACGAAGCCCCGTCATTCCGCCTCATAACTGTCCCTTACGCCGCGCACCCTCAGCCGCTCCGTAAGCGTCCGCTCGTCCGCGCCGTTTGGCAGGCGGCTTTTTTCCGCAAAAACCACTTTGCCGTTCTCATCGGTAATATCAAAATAGTTGTCGCTCAAAACCGGCTCGAAACCCTCGAAGCTTATTTCCGTGTAGTGGGAAAAGGCTGCGGCGTTCAGGCGAATGGCGAACCTGTCCGCTTCTTCCTTTATTTCCGCCGTGAAGCGGGGGGCGGGGTAGTCAAAATGCTTAGGCTTAACGAACAGCGTCACGCCCTCGCCAAGCCTCTCGCCGCCGGGTTCCTCCGTCAGGCGGTGCCTGGCGAACACCCGCCGCCTTTCTGCGGCGTCTTTTATATACGGGGAAAAGTCAACGGTAAACACCGCCTCAGCCGTCAGCGGAGCGGGGGAGACCGCCCGCGCTTCCCGGTACAGCACCCGGAAGTCCGTATCCATCAGCGTAACTTCCAACAGGCATTGGCGGGGCGCAAGGCTGTCGTTGTGCACGTAATAGGCGATTTCCGTACTCAGTTCCTCTTTTTCCCGGGCGCTGACCGTAACCGGGGCGTAAAACCGCTTCGCGCCGTAGTGTAACGCCTTCCAACTCCCGTAATAATCAATGGAAGCCCACGACGCCACCGGCCAGCAATCGTTAAGCTGCCAGTACAGCGAGCCCATGCACCTGCCCCGGTTCTGCCGCCAAAACTCCACGCCGTACTGCACCGCCTTTAACTGCAGTATTTGGGAAATATACGCCACGGAGGACAAATCTTTGGGGTACTTAAAATAATCGGCGATGTACCCTAAAATTTTGCCGTTGGCGTGCCCGTTTTTCTGGTGGCTTTCCATGACGCGGCTGAAGATGTTGCGGTCCTCCGGCAGGGTAAAGCGCTTAATCGTGTTGATGGACGGGAAGGACTGGAACCCGTATTCCGAGCAAAACCGGAAGTAATGCTTGCGGTATTCCGTAAAGGGCTTGCTTGAGTGCCAGACCTCCCAATAATGCTGGTCGCCGTAGTCCGCCGCGTTGGGCTTATCAAACGCGCCGCCGCTTGAGGGCGAGGACGGCCACCACGGGGTTTCGGCGTCGTATTGCTTGACCGCGTCCGCGAGCAGCTTTTCGAAGATAATAACATAATCCCGTTTATAGCGGGGGTGGTGGCTCTCGCTAAGGCGCTCCCACGCGTGCCAGCCCCACTCCATCTCGTTGTTGCCGCACCACAGCGCGAGGCAGGCGTGATGCCGCAGCCGCCGCACGTTGTCGCGGGTTTCCGCCAGAATATTTTCCTCAAAAACGCCGGCTTCGTCCAAGGCGTACACATTGCAGGCGAACATTAAATCCTGCCAGATTAAAATGCCGTATTCGTCGCAGGCGTCGTAAAAGAAGCTGTCGGGGTAATAGCCCCCGCCCCAAACCCGCAGCATGTTGAAGTTGGCTTTGGCGCAGTCCGCCACCAACGCGGCGGCTTTTTCCTTCGTCACCCTGGGGATCAGGCTGTCCTGCGGGATGTAGTCGGCGCCCATGGCGAAAAATTTTACGCCGTTTACCTTAAAGGCGAACTCGCTTCCCCATTCGTCCGGACCAACGCACAATTCCAATGTGCGAAGCCCCACGCGCAGGCTTTTTGCGTCAAGCATTTCCCCGCCGCACAGAAGTTCCGCCGTCAGCGTATACAGGGGCTGCCCGCCTAAACCGTTGGGCCACCAAAGTTTGGGGTTTTCCACTTCAAACTTTATTACCGCCTTTAAAAGGTTCGCGCCGTCCGGCGCAAAACCGGCGGCGGCTTCAAGGGTTTCCCCCTCCGGCCCCGTTAACGCCGCCCGTGCGGTAACGGGACCGCCGCCCGGGTTAAGAACCTCCGCCGTTATTTCCGCTTCCACCGTCACCGCGTTTTCGCCGTGGCGCTGACGCAAATATAGGTCCTCTATCCGCGCGGTTTGGGAAAATTCCAAGTACACCGGGCGGAAGATACCCGCGTCGGGGAGCTGCGGACCCCAGTCCCACCCGAACATGCAGTGCGCCTTGCGCAGTTTTTCGTTGCCCGGCATACAGCCCGTGCTGCAATAGGTGATGTCGCTGCTTTCGGCGGCTTCCCGTATAAAGCGCAGGGGCGAGCGCAGCAGCACCCGCAGGGTGTTTTCCCCCGGCAAAAGCCGCGCCTTTACGTCGAAGCGCCAGGTGCGGTGCATGTTCGCGGTACTCGCCAAGGGCTCGCCGTTTAAAACGATTTCCGCCAACGTGTCCACGCCCTCAAACACCAATACGGCGGAGTCTTGCCGCAACATTTCCGGGGAAAGGGCGAACGCGGTTTCGTATTCAAAGTCTTGCTCAAAAATATCCCGCGCCCCGTATTCGCCGTCCCGCCAAAAGGGGTCTTGAATCAGCCCCGCGTCAAGCATGTCGCACAGCGCCGAACCGGGAACCTTCCCGTCGTGAAACGCGGATTCTTCCGACGCGCGCCACCGCCAAACGCCGCCGAGGTCTTGGCGCGTCATGCCTTTAACCCGCTGGTGGCGATGCCCTGCACGAAGTTGCGTTGGAACACGCTGAACAGCACAATAACCGGCAGCACGAACATGACCGCCGCCGCCATCAGCTTCGCCCAGTCGGTGGAGTATTCGCTCAAAAACTGCTGCATACCGAGGGAAAGGGTGAATTTGTCGGGCTTTGTAATAAAAATCATGGGCATTAAGTAATCACTCCATGCGTCAAGAAACGCGTAGATACCCACCGTGGTAAGGGCGGGCTTGCTAAGGGGCAGGGCGATAAGCAAAAAGCGCTGGGCTTCGTTCGCCCCGTCTATGCGGGCGGCTTCGAACAGGCTGTTGGGGACCCCCGAAAAGAACTGCCGCACGAGGATGATATAAAAAGCCTTGCCGAAAAAAGTGGGCAGGATGAGGGGTATGTACGTGTTGGTCCAACCGATTGCCGCGTAAATTTTATACAGGGGAATCATGGTGACGGTAATGGGTATCATCATGGTTGCCATGAGCAGGCCGGAAATGACCTTGCTCCCGCCCCATTTTATTTTGGAAAGGGAATACGCTACCATGGGCGTGACGATCAACTGCCCCAACACGGAAAGCGCCGTAATAAAAACCGTGTTCCCCATATACCGCAAATAGGGGATGGTGTTGAGCGCCTCCGGGAAGTTGGTGAAAATCCATTCCCGGGGCAGCAACCGCACCGGAACGGTGAACGCGTCGTTGTTGGTTTTAAAGGAGGTGGTGACCATGGATAAAAAGGGCGAAAAGAACACCAGGCACAAGCAGGCGACCAACGCGAAAAAAAGAACGTTGAAGATTATTTTTTTGAGTTTTCCCATATCCGCCATGCTTACTCACCTCCCGCGCTGTCGGTTACTTTTCGGCTCGCCTTGGTCATAACCACCGTGAGTATCGCCACCACGATAAACAGCAGCCACGCCATGGCGGAAGCCTTGCCCATCTTCAAGAACTCAAAGCCGTTCTGGTACAGGTACAGCGGGTACATGAGGATGGAATTTTCCGGCCCGCCGCCGCCGCTGCCGCCTTTCAGCCCCTGATTGGCGGTGACGATGATTTTGACCTGTTGGAAATACTGGAACGTGTTGATGAAGGAAAGTATCGCCTGGTACACCAACACATGGGCGATGCTCGGCAGGGAAATGCTGAAGAATTTGCGCAGGGCGTTTGCCCCGTCTATGCTCGCGGATTCGTAATAGCTGCTTGGGACTTCCTGCAGCGCCGCCATACACACGAGCATGGTGGTGCCGGCGTTCCAACTGCCCATCAGCACCAGCGCCCATTTGGTGAAGCGGGCGTCGAGGAGCCACGCGGGGCCGTTGATGCCGAACCAACTTAGTATCTGGTTGATATACCCGTAGGTGGGGTTAAACATCCAAATCCACACCATCGTCGCCGCCACCATGGGGATGACGGAGGGTAAAAAGAAAACGGTGCGCACAAGCCCCTTGCCGCGAAAGTTTTTCGTCACAATCAGCGCCAGTATCAGCGCGGTGGCAAGCGTGACCGGCATGGAAACAAACGCCATGAACAGCGTGTTGCCGAGGCTTTTCCAGACCAACGGGTCGCTGAAAATATCTTTGAAATTGTTCAGCCCCACCCATTCCGGGGTGGTGACCGCGTTAAACTTGGTGAAGCTGTAGTACAGGGAGCTGAGCAGCGGGTATACGCTGAACGCCAGAAAGCCCAATATCCACGGCAGGGCGAACAGCAGCCCGTTCCGGAAGTTGCGCCGCTCTGTAACGGTTTGCCCCATTGGCAATCCTCCTTTCGAATTTCAAAAAGGGCTGCCGGAAAAGAAGTTTTCTTTTACAGCAGCCCCACTTTTTATGTCATAGGAAACTGCTTGATTCCAGCGTTCCGTTTTGAAGCCAACCGAACGCGCAAGGTGCAGTTTCCTATGACGAATTGCAGAGAAAAAGCGGCGGAGCCGCTTTCTTGTTTATTCGTGCTGATTAGGAAAGGTTCGCGGCGGCTGCGGCGACTTCTTCCATTGCCTGCTCGGGGGTTTTGGTACCCGCGTAAACTTCGTCGAGGGAAGCGTTAATGATATTCCAATACTCGGCAAGGTCGTTCATGATGGGGTACTGGATGCCCTTTTCCGTTTGCAGGGCGTCGATAAATTCCGCAAAGCCGGGCTTCGCGAGAACGTCCGCGTCTTCGTACAGCGCTTTAAGGGCGGGCAGGTTGCCGGTGCCCACGTCGATAATCTTCGCGCCTTCCGGGCCGCACTGCCATTTCAGGAAATCCCACGCGCCGTCTTTTTCCTTGGCGGTGGTGGGGATGCTGAGGGTGTCGGTCTCAAAGCGGCTGCTGCCTTGCAGTTCCGGGTTGGCTTCCGTGCCGGGAATAAGCGCGATGCCCCAGTTGACGGTGCTTCCGAAGCCTTCCATCATGGTGGGCAGCCAACTTCCGTCCAAGCGGAACAGTTGCTTGCCCTGGAAGAACATATCCTGCTCGGTGTAGCGGTTGGTGTTGGCGGTGCCGATGAAGTTGTTCACGGCGTCTTTACCGTAGAGGTCCCTGTACTGAACGTTCAGGTTCAGGCTCGCCAGTATGCCTTCGTGTTGGGGCGTGGGCTTGTTGCTGTCGTCCCACCAACGGCCGCCGAAGCCGTAAATCAGTTCCTGACGGGCGGAGGCGTAGGGGAACAGGGGGTAGCCCAACACTTCAAAGTTGCCGTCGCTGCCGATAACGGTGGCTTCGACCGCCATTTCGTACATTTCTTCCATGGTCTTGGGCGGCTCGGTATAACCGGCGGCTTCCAGAAGGTCTTTATTGTAGAACATTTGAATGGTGTACGCCGTCAGCGGAAGGCCGTATAAGGCGTCCCCGGCGCTGTTGGCGCTGAGGGACTGTGGCGAGTAGATTCCTAAGTCGAAATTTTCGGCGCTGATGTACGATTCCAGGCTGTCAATCAGGCCGTTGCCCTGGTACTGAAGCGCCTGCTGGTTGGAAATCTTGATTACGTCGGGGGATTCGTTGCTGCTCATGGCGACGATAAGCTTCTGCGCGTCCGTAACGGAAAGCCCTTCCACCTTATAGGCGCTCTGCGACGCGTTGTAGGCGGCGATGGCTTCCTCGTACACCAGGGCTTCGTCGCCGCTGTTGTTGTACCAATAGGTGACGACTTTGGCGTCGCCGGCGGCTTCGGTCGCGGCGGCGGTGGTAGCTTCCGTGGTTGCCGCGGTGGTGGCGGCCGTGGTCGCGGCGGTGGTGGCTGTGCTGCCGCCCGCTCCGCCGCACGCCGATAATAAACCGGCGGTCATAACGGCGGCGACAGTGAGGGCAAAGATGCTTTTCTTCTTCATTGCTTTCTCCTTTTCTTGGTTCTGTAATATTGCTATACGGTTATAACGCGCCGCGCCACAACCGTAATTGCCATAAGTAAGGTCTACAGCCTGCCCGGGCTTGCGAGGCGCGGGTATTTCATGTGGGCGTACACCATTTTGGAGTCATAGGGCAGAATATCTTCTTCCAACTCGGGTATGGACGCTATCTTCCCTTCGCAGTAATCCGCGAGCCTGCCCGCGCAGGTTTTCGCCCGCTGCAAAAGGCCCCCTAGGCGTATGTCGTGCACTTCGAACCCGAAGGGCTTGTTTTCCCCCATCCACTGTTCCCGGAACAGCGTGTGGAAAACGCCAATGCGTTCCTCAATCAAACGGTAATCGTCCAATAGCCGTTTTAAGCCGTCTTTGTCGCCGCTGCGGTAAAGCCGCCGCGTCCGCGCGCCTATGCCCGCTTTTAGCTCCAACACGTCCGCCAACGCCCGCAAGGCGTTAAAAACAGCGGAAAACCCGCCGTAGCTTCCGGCTTTTAATTTGCCGGACACGCTGCGGTAATGCGCCGGTTCCTTCCCCGTAACGTTCCCGTCCTCAATACCGAGGAAGAAATCGTTGTATAAGAAAAACTTATCGGCGTTTGGCTTTAAGCTTACGTCCGTCCCGCCGTCCGAAGCAGTATAATCGTTTATCCGCTCGATATCCAGAAAATCTTTAAACCCGACGCCGGTAATGCTTTTAAAGCCGTCCTCCATGTCCGCGAGGGCGGTGCTTTCGCCCCGGCATAAGCGGGCGAAATAATACAGCGTGGGTAAGAAGGAAAAGGCGGAGCCTTCCGCCCCCTCGTCGCCCCAGGCGGTCAGCATGGCGCTCTTTACGCCAAATTCCTTCGCCGCCGTAATCTGCACCTCAAGCGCCTTCATGCTGTAGGCGTTGTCCGGCGCGAAGCCCGTCCACCGCCACGCGCCGCCGGCAAACTCGATGTCGTTCCCAAACCGCTTATGCCCCGCGAACATCCTGCGGTAGGAATCCACGTCGGGGTTGTAGCCGTAGTCCCAGTAAATAAGCGAAACGTCGCCGGGGACCCGGTCTAAAATATCCTGCGGGATTTCTTTGTCGGTGCTGTAATATTCCCCGCCGGAAATCAGCCGGAAGTACATGTCGCTCCACATGGCGCATTTAAAGCCGTATTTTTTCGCGATATCCAACACCTTGCCCACATGCCGGTTGATGATTTCAAACCGGTCCTGGAAGCCGTGCTTCACGAGGTACTGCCCCAACCCCACCCTATGCGCTTCGTCGCAGCCGATATTTACGTTCCGGCTGGTAAAATTCTGCGCGACGGACCGGAACATGTCTTCGATGAGCGCGTAGGTTTCCGGTTCGTCTACCAGTAAAATATCGTCGCAGTCCCTGACCCCGTCAAAGGCGGGCCAACGGAAAATTTGGTTAAGGTGCGCCAAAACCTGTATGCAGGGCGTGAGTTCTATGCCCTTTGCCCCGGCGTAAGCGTCTATTTCCTTAATTTCCGCGCCGGTGTAGCGCCCCCGCAGGTACCCGAAGTAGGGCCTGTTTTTGATTTCGTAAGTGTCTTCCGTATACAGCTCAAGGCGGTTGTAACCCATCTTCGCCATAAGGTCGAGAAGCGTTTTAATCGTCCCCACGTTGGGGACGGCGTTGCGGGAACAGTCGAGCATTAAAGCGATTTTTTCAAAAGCCATTTAAAAGTTCCTCCGTAATAGCGCTATGGTTTTATTACTGAATATCATTTATTAATTAAGAATAACACAAAAATAAAAAAATTCCAAGAAAATATTTTGCGCGGCGGCAAAAAAATAAGCCGCCCTACATGGTGTAAGGCGGCAATTTTCGTAGGGGCTTATTGGAAATACTCGTCAATCTGCCGTTGGGCTTCTTCCATAATCTTACCGAAGCCGTTGGCGTTAAGCTCCGCAATCATGGCGGGTACCGCGTTGTGGGGGTTTGACGTGCCGGTCATGAGCTCAAATTTATATTTGTCCCATGTGGCGAGGCAGTTTGCCATTTCGTTGGCGACCGGCTCGCGGTTGAACATGAAGCCCAACACTTCGGAGGAGGAAGCGCTCTCGTTAAGGGCTTCCACCTGCTCCCACTGGTCGAGCTGCCCGCCCTCCACGATGGACATGTTGAAGAAGGTCGCCTGTTGGTAACCGGGCAGCGTCCATGTGTCGGTAAGCTTTCTGATAACGTTGTCGGAAACGTATTCGAAGTGTTTGCCCTCAATACCGTAAGCGAGCATGTCGCGCAGCTTGTGGTCGGTGTTGGCGAGTTCGAGGAATTTCAACGCTTCCTCTTTATGCTCGGAACCGGCGTAGATGGCGTTTAAGGAGCCTTGTATGGAGCCGGTCTTGTAAATAGGACCGTCTACCGGGAAAATCTCGAACGCTCTGACGCCGGAGTTGATTGCCCAGCTTATTTCCGCGCCGGGCCAACCCTGGCCGTTGATGAAGCTGTTAAGCTTCGGCGATTCGTTTATGACGGCGGCGTCTACGTTAATCAAGCCGTCTACGTACCACTGGTGCAGAAGTTGGAAATCAGCCAAAACTTCTTCCTGCTCGAACACGTTGACTACCTTGCGCTCCCCGTCGTCCACGCGCACGCCCAAAGGCGGAAGCCCGGCGGCAAGGTCGTCGTAATCAAAGAGGATGCCGTTCCAACCTTCCTTGTTCATGTTAATGGGGTAGAAGGAACGCCCTTCGCCCGCCTTGACTTCGCGGAAGATGGGGTCAAGGTCTTGAAGCGTGGTGATGGAGCCGGTGGTGTCGATTTCGTACTTAGCCGCTACCACGTCGGAGAACCCCCAATACTGGGTCATGGAAGAATCCTTGTAGGTAGGCACGGAATAAATCTTTCCGCCGGAGAGAACGCCGTCCCATAAATCCTGCGGGACGAAATCCCAAAGCGCCGGGGCGACTTCGGGCACCATTTCGGTGATGTCCGCGAAGGTGCCGAGTTTTACAAACTTGTCGTAGGAACCGCTGTCCGTGAACATGATGTCATAATATTCGCCGGAATTGACCAACACGTTCATTCTCTCGCCGAAATCTCCCCATCCCGCGATGCGGATTTCAAGGCGCGCGCCGATTTTGTCTTCAATGTAGTCGCTGATGACCTTATTGCCTTCGGCAAGGTCTTCGGGTTCCCCGCCGCAAACCCACCATATTAACGTGGGCACGTCGCTTGAGGACGCCAAGACGACGGTGGGGAAGCAAATCACGCACACCAACAAAACAGCCAGAAACTTCTTCATTACAAAAAAACCTCCTTGTGGTTTTAATATATCAAGGCATACGCCCCGATTGACGAAAGCTTGCTATATAGGCGGCATTAAGGTTTAAACGGTCGCTGCGGATTTTTTGCCGATGCAAAAAATCCACTCGTGCGGGCGCTTCGCGTCCTCCTCGCGCCCGTTTAATTTAATTCTTGCCGCCTATATTATCCTTTCACCGCGCCCACGGTCAGCCCGGTGATGAAATACCGTTGGAAGAACGGGTACGCGCAGGCGATGGGCAGTACGATAATTACGGCGATTGCCATACGCGCGGCTTCCTTGGGCATAGACGCGAGCAGCTGCGCCTGCGTCATACCCAACAGATGCGAGTTTTGCGCCAACATATTGATGTCGTTCATGATGCCGTTAAGCAGCGCCTGCAGGGTAAACAGGCTCCGGTTGTCCACGTACAGCATGGCAAGCCACCAGTCGTTCCAATAGGCGAAGGTCAGGAACAGCGCGATGGTCGCCACTACCGGAAGGGACAGGGGCAGCACAAGCTTAAAAAAGATGGTGAACTGCGTCGCGCCGTCAATCTTCGCGGATTCCACCAACGAATCGGGAATGGTAAGCCGGAAAAACGTTTTACAAATGACCACGCTGAACGAGGAAACGCACATGGGCAGAATAAGCGCCCACACCGTATTGCCCAACCCGAGCAGCTGCCGGTTGATAAAATAAGTGGATATCAGCCCGCCGTTAAACACCATGGGCACAAACACCAACCAGGTGAGGAAATTTTTCAGTTTAAAATCGTTCCGTGAAATAACATAGCCCATCAGGGTGGTGAGCAGCACGCCGATAACGGTGCCCACCACCGTCACAAAAATGGAAATCCCCACCGACCTTAAAATGAGCGAGCCTTGTTTTATCAGGTAGTCGAACCCTTCCGTAGAGAATATCCGGGGGATAAACCGGTAGCCGTACTGCGTGATAGAGGCTTCCGCCGAAAGCGAAATGCTCAGCACAAATAAAACGGGCA
>JAISWA010000183.1 GCA_031271275.1 Clostridiales bacterium
AGCGCCTTGCCGAAAATATCGGAATAGCACTCGTTTTTGGAGCAGGAAGGCTCCCCCGTCTCCACGCTGAACGCGTCCACCCCGTGGAAGTTGACCGGCGCGTGTTCGGCTGCCTCGTAGCCCTTGCCCTTGACCGTGAGCACATGGAGCATGACCGGGCCTTTGATGTATTTAATCTTTCCCAACACCTGCGTAAGCGCGGACAAATCGTGCCCGTCCACGGGGCCGAAATATTGGAAGCCGAATTGCTCAAACATCATGCCGGGCACAAACAAAGACTTGACCGCATCCTTGGTCCGGCTGATCCACCTTTCGGCGCTTTTGCCGAGCTTCGGCACACGGTCCAGTAAATGATGCACGCCGTTTTTTACGCCGAGGTAATTGGGCGCGGTGCGGATGGTGTTAAGGTAGCGTGACATGGCGCCCACGTTTTCGGCGATGGACATTTGGTTGTCGTTTACCACCACCAGTAAATCGGTATTGGAACGCCCGGCGTTGTTCAGCGCTTCAAAGGCGAGCCCGCCCGTCATGGAACCGTCGCCGATTACGGCGACTACGCGGTCTTTGCTTTTTACGCCCTCCGCCGCGGCTTTTAAATCGCGGGCGGTCGCAAGCCCGAGGGCGGCGGAAATGGAAGTGGAGCTGTGCCCCGTCCCGAACGCGTCGTGCCTGCTTTCGCCCGGCTTGGGAAAGCCGGAAAGCCCGTCTAACTGCCGCAGGGTCTCGAACCTTCCCCGCCGGCCGGTCAGGATTTTATGCACATAGGACTGGTGCCCCACGTCCCAGACGATTTTATCGTTGGGGGAATTGAATACCCTGTGCAGCGCCAACGTCAATTCCACCACGCCGAGGTTGGACGCCAAATGCCCGCCGGTATGGGACACCCCGGCAATGAGGAATTCCCGTATCTCCGCGGCGAGCTTTTCCAACTGTTCAATGGACAATCGCTTGAGTTCCTTAACGGAACGTAACTGGTTTAAAGTCATGTGATAAAAATCCATTCCGACACCATCGCGACCATTACGCCGAGGATTCCCCCGGCTATTACTTCAATGGGCTTGTGGCCGAGCAATTCTTTTAATTTTTTATCCAATTTAAGCCCCTGGTCTTCCAACTTGGAAAAGAGGAAATTGATCGCTTCCGCCTGTTTGCCCGCCGCCCGCCGCACCCCGGCGGAATCGTACATGACGACCATCATCAGCGCCGCGCTGATGGCGAACATGGACGAAGCGAACCCTTCGCGAAAGCCGATGGAAAGCGTAAGGGACGAAACCAACGCGCTATGGGAGCTTGGCATCCCCCCGGTGCTGAAAAGCAGCGCCTTTTGCCATGACTTGGTGCGCCAGTAGTCAATAAGCACTTTGAAGAACTGCGCCAGAATCATCGCGGCAAGGGCGGTGAGCAGCGGCACATTATATTGTAAACCGAGCAGCGGGAATTCGTTCAAAAAAATTTCCTTTCCCATCCTTTAAAAATCGCGGTGGATAATTTTAAAAACAAGCGATTGCAGCGTGTCCGTTTTAAAGGGGATTCTTGCTACAACCTCAACGGTTTTGTCCGATAAACGGCGGTATTCGTCCCTCGCCCCCTCAACGCCGAGCAGCGAGACATAAGTGGTTTTTTGGTTTTTCTCGTCGCTGCGGGCGGGCTTGCCCAGTTTCTCCGTAGTTGCGGTGACGTCGAGGATGTCGTCCTTTATTTGAAACGCCAGCCCGAGCGTTGCCCCGAGGGCGTTCATTTCTTTCTCCGTTTGGGAATCCCCGCCGCCGAGTACCGCGCCCGCCGCAAAACAGGCTTGGATAAGCGCGCCGGTTTTTAACTCGTACATGCGGGTGAGCGCGCCCGTATCCGCCGCGCCGCTTTCGTTTAAAATATCCAGAACCTGCCCGGAAACCATGCCTTCCGCCCCCGCCGCGTTGGCGATAAACGAAAGCGCCCTGGCGCAATTCCCATTGCGCGGGTCGTTGACGCAGGCGCCCGCCATTACCTCATACGCCTTGTTAAGCAGCGCGTCGCCCGCGAGCAGGGCGAGCGCCTCGCCGTACTTTATATGGCAGGTGGGCTGCCCCCGGCGCAAATCGTCGTCGTCCATACAGGGAAGGTCGTCGTGGATTAATGAGTAGGTGTGGATCAACTCCGCCGCGCAGGCAAAATCCAACGCGGTTTCGTCATACGCGCCGCTTACGGACTCGCACGCCGCCAGTAACAACAGCGGTCTGAGACGCTTCCCCCCGGCGAACACGCTGTACTTCATCGCTTCCGCAAGCGGTTCCGCCTTAAACGCGCCGGCATCCAGTATTTGCAGAAGCCTTTGGTTAATTCCGCCTACCCTATCCGCCATACTCATGATTCGTTAAAAACAGCCTGCGAAAACAGACCGTCGGATTCCTTCTTAAGGACGGAAACCTCCGCCTCATATTTATTCAGCAATTCCCCGCAGCGGTTGGACAGGGAAAGCCCTTCCTTATATAAAGCCATCGCCGCTTCCAACCCGGTTTCACTGTTTTCGACGATGTCGATTATTTCCTCAAGACGCGTAAGGGATTGCTCGAAAGTTTGCAAAAAAAATCAACTCCGTTTGTATAGCGAATCAACTGTAAAAACACCGTGCCTGTCATTCTGAGCGAAGCGAAGAATCTTTAAAACGGCGGAACGGACAGCTCCTTCGCTTCGCTCAGGACGACACTCATTTCGACTTTAGCGTAACCTCGCCTATAACGGCAACCGCCTGACCGTCGGAAAATTGAAGGCGCGCCTTTTCCCCTGTCCCGAGCGCCGAAGCGGACGTAACCACGCCGCCCGATTCCCCGCGTACCACGGCGAACCCGCGCTTCCATATCGCTTCCGGGGAAACTTTATGCAGTAAAGCGGTATCGCGCTCAAGCCGGGAATGTTCTTTCGAGAGACGGCCGCAAAGCAGCCGGGATAATTCTTTTATCAAGCCTTCAAGATGAGTTTGCCGTTCATAAATCATATCCAACGGCTTGCGGAAGAACCTGTTTTTAAGTACCGCGCTCAGCGCGGTTTTTTGGTCGCCGACCGCTTTTTCAACGGACTTGTGCAGCAAATCGGTCAGCGACTTTACCCGCGCAAGCGTCGCGTAATAATCATACGCCGCGATTACGGCGGCGGCGGTGGGCGTGGCGGCGCGCAGGTCCGCGGCAAAGTCCGCGATGGTGAAGTCCGTTTCGTGCCCCACCGCGGAAATGACGGGTATTTTCGATTCGGCTATGGCACGGGCGACTTCTTCCTTATTAAATACCCATAAATCTTCCGCCGAGCCGCCGCCGCGCCCCAGTATGATAACGTCGGCCCCGCCCCACTCGTTCACTTCGCGAACCGCGCGCACAATATCCCGCGCCGCTTCCTCGCCCTGTACCAACGCGGGGGCGATTACGATACGCGCCGCCGGGTTCCGGCTTCGCATAGTTTTGATAATATCGTGAACCGCCGCGCCGGTGGGGCTTGTTATCACGGCTACGCAGCTTGCGGTTGCGGGGATGGGCTTCTTTCTTCTATCGTCGAACAAACCTTCCGCTTGCAGCCTGTCGCGGACTTCCACAAACTCCGCCTGCATTTGCCCGACGCCGGAAGGCTCCATAAGTTCGGCGTAAAACTGGTACTGCCCGGTTTTTTCATCCAGGGAAACATAACCGAACACCACCGCTTACAGCCCGTTTTTCGGGCTAAATTTAAGCGACTGGGTATAGCTGCGGAACATGACCGCGTTGACGGACGCGTCCGCGTCTTTTAACGAAAAATACATATGCCCCGAAGAATGCAGCTTTACGCCGGAGAGCTCCCCCTCCACAAACAACCCGCCAAGCAGCGCGTCGTCCTCCAACTGCCTTTTGACATATCTGTTGACCTGCGAAACCGAAAAAACGCGCCGGTTAAGCATCGTCGCTTACTCGCCCGAGCACCCCGTTTACAAACGCGTAGGACTCGTCCGTCCCGTATTGTTTGGCAAGTTCCACGGCTTCGTTTATGGTCGCGCCCGCGGGGATGTCTTCCATATAAAGCAGTTCGTACACCCCGAGCCTGAGTACGGCGAGGTCCATACGGCTGATGCGCTCGATACGCCAGTCTTTTAAATGCTTGCCGATTACGCCGTCAATATCTTCCAACTTGTCGAGCACTCCGCTTAAAATCCGAATCATATAGGCGGAGTCCAGTTCTTTGGAAACGCCCTCCTCGTCGTCCTCAAGCGCCGCGAGATAATCGGTGTACGCCTCCGCCAAAGTCTCCGCGTCATAATTTTCATGAAACGGAATTTGATATATTAAGGCAAAGGCGTGCCTGCGGGAATTCCGGCGGATATCGGTCAGACTCATGCGGGGCGCTGACCCGCGCTGACGGTGACGTTGACCTCGGAGACGCCGAGGCCGGTCATGGTTTCGATAGCGCTCTTTATTTTCTGCTGCACGTCGAGGGCGACTTCCTGTATCTTCGCGCCGGGTTTGACGGTGATATCGGTTGAAATGCGCACAGCTTCACCGTCCATCGCGACGGCGACCCCTTTGGACAAATTGCGGCGGCCGAGCTTCCCGGTGATATCGCCTGCCAAATGACCGGCAAGACCGGCGATGCCTTCCGCCTCAAGCGCCGCGGTACCCGCGATAACCGCCACCGCTTCTTCGGAAACTTTTACCCGGCCCGGCCCGTTCGCCTTTATATCTATCATAGCCGCCTCCCACGCGCTTTTATTTTTGTCAATACAAAGCAAACGGATTATATCAAATATTCAAACCGTTGCAAATTTCCGCCCGCGTTCGCGAAAACGCTTCGTCGCCGCGCTTCTGGCGCGTTCATGCGTCCGGCGCGGTAACCAAACTGTAAAAAAAGCTTTGCCAATAGAACGGGCAGTGTTATAATGCCGGTAATAATTTTTTCCGTAAACGCAAAAAACACGAAATCATATATGCGGCGAAATTAAATATTAAACGGGCGCGAGGAGGACGCGAAGCGCCCGCACGAGTGGAGCTTTTGCATCGGCAAACGCGACGCAGCGACCGTTTAAACATTAGCGCCGCATATATAGATTATAAATTGCAACTATTCGATAATCGGGGGACTTCTATGGAATATATAACGATAACCGGCAAGCGCCGGCTTAGCGGGCGTGTCCGCGTAAACGGCGCGAAAAACGCCGCGGTAGCCATCATACCCGCCGCCATCGCATCAGGCGATATTTGTGTAATCGAAAACCTTCCAAATATAGAGGACGTTAAGATACAGGCAAGCGCAATCCGCGGACTGGGCGGCGTTTGCGAAGTGCGCGACGAACACACGCTGATAATCGACAGCCGCAACATTACCCGCTTCGCCATGACATACGACTCGCTTAAAAACATGCGCGCGTCGTATTATTTTATGGGCGCGCTGCTCGGGCGCTTTAAGCGCGCGGAAGTGCCCATGCCCGGCGGGTGCAATTTCGGGCTCAGGCCCATCGACTATCATCTAAAAGGTTTCGAGGCGCTTGGCGCGAAGTGCGAGCTTGAGCACGGCATTATGAAACTTTCCGCCGAGGAACTGACCGGGGCGAACATCTACCTCGACTTCCCAAGCGTGGGAGCCACCATTAACATTATGCTCGCGGCGGTTTACGCCACGGGGGTTACGCAAATAGAAAACGCGGCGAAAGAGCCCCATGTGGTAGACACCGCCAACTTCCTCAACCGTCTCGGCGCGAAAATCAAAGGCGCGGGCACGGACATGATTCGCATTACCGGCGTGGAAAAACTGACGGGCGGCGATTACACCATCATCCCCGACCAGATTGAAGCCGGTACATACATGATCGCTTCCGCCATAACCGGCGGCGACGTTACGGTGGAAGGCGTTATTCCGAAGCATATGGATTCGCTCACCGCAAAATTGACCGAAATGGGCTGCAAGGTTACCGAAGGCGACGACACCATACGCGTGGTTTGCGACGGCGGGCTGCAGTCGTGTAACGTCAAGGCCACCACCTACCCGGGCTTCCCCACCGATTTGCAGCCGCAGATTACCACGCTGCTGTGCAGCGCGAAGGGTACCAGCGTCGTGTCGGAAACCGTGTTCGAGCACCGCTTCCAATACGTAAACGAGCTGAAGCGCCTCGGCGCGAACATTACGGTGGAAGGGCGCATCGCCATCGTGGAAGGCCCCTGCGAGCTTACCGGCGCGCAGGTAAACGCGACGGACTTGCGCGCGGGCGTGGCGTTGGTAATTGCCGG
>JAISWA010000116.1 GCA_031271275.1 Clostridiales bacterium
TAATCATCGGAACCATCCTTTTCCTTTGTGCGGGCAGCTTGAATTATATAAACGGTTGGGTTTTTATGCTCGCGCTTTTTATTCCTGTGTCCGCGCTCGGAGCGGTACTGCTTGCAAAGAACCCCGCCGTACTCGAACGGCGTCTAACTTCTAAAGAACCTGACAAATCCCAGAGAGCAAATATTTCCATGAGCGCGGCCATGTTTATCGCGGCATTTTTAATCTCAGGTCTGGACTATCGCTTTGGTTGGTCGGCAATGCCTTTTGGCGTCACGGTCGCTGCGTTGGCAATAATGCTTGCCGGTTACGGCATGTTCGCGGCGGTAATCATGCAGAACGCCTACGCCTCAAGGGTAGTGGACGTGTTTGAAGGTCAGAAAATTATTACAAGCGGGCTTTATTCAATCGTCAGACACCCCATGTACACGGCTACGCTGCTGATTTATCTTTCCATGCCCCTTGTGCTCGGTTCGTGGTTTGGGTGGTTGCCGATGATTATTTATCCGTTTATAATCGCGCGAAGAATCCGGAACGAAGAAGCGTTGTTGGTCAAAGAACTGGAAGGGTATGCCGGGTACAGGGAAAAGACAAGGTACAGGGTTGTGCCGCTTATCTGGTAATTAAGGAGAAAAATCATCATGGTTCATTGTTTTACCGTTAACGGCCGCCGCCTTGCGTTGGACGTGGAGAGCGGTTCGATTCACATGTTGGACGAAACCGCGTATGAAATTCTAAAAATAACGCAAAATCTTTTGCATATCCCCGCCGCGGAAGGTTTACTTCAGAAGGCAAAGGAAATTTACCTATCCCAAAACGCCGCGAACGCGCAAGCCGCGTTCCTCCCCGATTCCGACCTTAACGAAACCCTTTCCGAAATAAAATCCCTAATCGAAGCGAAACTGCTTTTCACCCCGGAGGGCAAGCAGAAAGCCTATCTGCAATCCCGCCGGCCGGTGGTCAAAGCGCTGTGCCTGCATATCGCCCACGCCTGCAACCTTCGCTGCGCCTACTGCTTCGCCGGGCAGGGGGCTTACGGCGGCGAGCGAGGGCTGATGAGCGCCGGAACCGGCAAAAAAGCCATCGACTTCCTAATTAATAGCTCCGGCGCGCGCCGCCATCTGGAAGTGGATTTCTTCGGCGGCGAGCCCATGCTCAATTTCAACGCGGTAAAGGAAATCGTCGCCTACGGGCGGGAACGGGAAAAGGAAGCCGGAAAGGAATTCCGCTTTACCCTGACCACCAACGGCACGCTGCTGACGGAAGCCGATTACGCTTTTATCAACGAACAAATGGACAATGTGGTGCTGAGCATCGACGGCAGGCGGGAAGTTCATGACCGTATGCGCAAAAACGCGGACAGCGACATCGGCAGTTATGAAAGCATTCTGCCGAAGCTGCTTCAAATGGCAAACAGCCGTAAAAATTTAAAGCACTACGTCCGGGGCACCTATACCCGCTATAATTTGGATTTTTCCAAGGACGTGCTGCACCTTGCCGACGCGGGCTTTAAAAATATTTCAGTGGAACCGGCGGTTGCGCCGCCAACCGAGGGTTACGCCCTCACGCCCGAAGACGTGCCCGCGCTGTGCGCGGAATACGAAAAGCTCGCCGCCGAAATGCTCGAGCGGGAGAAACGCGGCAGGGCGTTCCGTTTCTTCCATTTTGAAATCGACCCGGAAGCGGGGCCTTGCGCCATCAAACGCGCCACCGGCTGCGGCGCGGGGACGGAATACCTCGCGGTGACGCCGGAGGGTTCGCTGTACCCCTGCCACCAGTTCGTAAGCGAAAGCGCTTTCCGCGTCGGAAGCTTGGACGAAGGGATTACCGCGCCGGAAGTTGCCGGGCGCTTCGCCGGTTGCAATGTTTTCGCCAAACCCGAATGCGCGTCCTGCTTCGCGAAATATTACTGCGGCGGAGGCTGCGCCGCCAACGCCTACCATACCCGGGGCGATACCCTTACGCCTGACGAAATCGGCTGCGCGCTTCAGCGAAAGCGCACGGAGTGCGCGTTGTGGTTGTATTCGGAAAGGAAAATGTTATAATCTATACTTGGTTTTTAATTTTTTAGAGGAGGTTAAAGTATGAGTGTCTTACTTTTAGCGCCGATTGGCTCGGTATGCGCGCTTGCGTTTGCGGCGTACCTTGCGGTCACGATGCTAAAAAGCGACGAAGGCACGGACCTGATGAAAAAGATTTCACTGGCCGTGCGGAAAGGCGCGAACGCGTACCTGAAAAGGCAGTACACCACCGTCATTATCTTCTTTGCGGTAATGTTCGTTGTTTTGTTGGTGCTTGCCCTGCTCGGGTATCTGACGATATTCGTGCCTTTCGCTTTTGTAACGGGCGGTTTCTTCTCAGGCCTGTCCGGCTTTATCGGAATGAAAGTGGCGACCCACGCCAATTCCCGCACCGCGCAAGCCTGCCGCACCAGTCTTAACGGCGGACTGCGCGTGGCGTTTAACAGCGGCGCTGTTATGGGTCTGGTCGTGGTCGGGCTCGGCCTGTTGGACTTAAGCTTCTGGTTCTATTTCCTTCAGTGGTACTATTCAAGCGTGGAAGTTTTGGGCGACGCGGCGCGCATTCAGGCGATCACCAGCGCGATGCTCACCTTCGGAATGGGCGCGAGCAGCATGGCGCTCTTTGCCCGCGTGGGCGGCGGTATCTTTACCAAGGCGGCGGACGTAGGCGCCGACCTGGTGGGTAAGGTGGAAGCGGGCATCCCCGAAGACGACCCGCGCAACCCCGCCGTTATCGCCGACAACGTGGGCGACAACGTGGGCGACGTGGCGGGAATGGGCGCCGACCTCTATGAGTCGTATGTGGGCTCCATCGTTTCCACGGCGGCGCTTGCCGTCGCGGCGGGGCTTGGCATAAACGGCGTTATCGTCCCGCTTGTTATGGCGGCTATCGGCGTGTTCGCGTCCATACTGGGAACTTTCTTGGTGCGCACAGGGGAAGACGCCAGTCAGTCGAAGCTTTTGTTCGCGCTGCGCAAGGGCGTTTACGGCAGTTCGATTTTGATTGCCATCGTTTCATTTTTTGTGGTTTGGTACGTGTTTGACGGGCAGCACCTCGGCGTGTACTTCGCGGTGCTTATCGGCCTTGTCGCCGGAAATATGATTGGCTTCACCACCGAATATTATACTTCCGGGGCGTACAAGCCCACCAAGAACCTTGCCGACACCACCAAAACCGGCGCGGCAACCGTCATCATCGGCGGCATTTCGTTGGGTATGCTCTCCACCGCGCTTCCGGTTATCATCGTGGGTATTGCGGTTATCGCCAGTTTCTTTGTGGCGGGCAACGGCGATTTTAACATGGGCCTTTACGGCGTGGGCATTTCCGCCGTGGGTATGTTAAGCACCCTCGGCATCACCCTCGCTACCGACGCATACGGTCCCATCGCCGACAACGCGGGCGGTATCGCGGAAATGTCCGGGCTTCCCGAGGAAGTGCGCGAGCGCACAGACGCGTTGGATTCCCTGGGCAATACCACCGCCGCTTCCGGCAAGGGCTTCGCCATCGGTTCCGCCGCGCTTACCGCGTTGGCGCTGATCGCGGCTTATACGGAAGAAATCAAGCTTATCGACCCGTCCTTTATATTTAATTTGGAAATTATCAACCCGCCCGTACTTATCGGCTTGTTCGTGGGCGCTATGCTCGCCTTCGTTTTCTCGGCACTGACCATGCAGGCGGTTGGCCGCGCGGCGCAGGGCATCGTGGTGGAAGTGCGCAGACAGTTCAAGCAAATCAAAGGCTTGATGGAAGGCAAGGCGGAGCCGGATTACGCGAGCTGCGTGGATATTTGCACCAAGAGCGCGCAGAAGGAAATGATCATCCCCGCGCTTATCGCGATTGTGGGGCCGCTGTTGGTGGGCTTCTTCCTCGGCGTAAACGGCGTGGCGGGTATGCTTGCCGGCGCGCTGGTCACCGGTTTTGCCCTCGCCATTATGATGGCGAACGCCGGCGGCGCGTGGGATAACGCGAAAAAGTACATCGAGTCCGGCGAACTTGGCGGCAAAGGTTCCGACAACCACAAAGCCGCCGTGGTAGGCGACACGGTGGGCGACCCCTTCAAAGATACCTCGGGCCCGTCCATCAATATCTTAATCAAGCTGCTTTCCATGGTTTCCATCGTTTTCGGTTCGCTGATACTCAGCATCACGTTAATGAAGTAATAAACAGCCGTATTAAAAAAAACCAAGGGCTGCCGCGGGCATTATTTACGGCAGCCCTTATTTAAAGGAAGTGTTTCCATGTCAGGTCATTCAAAATTCGCGAATATTAAACATAAAAAAGAGCGCAACGACGCCGCCCGGGGGAAAATTTTCACCCGCATGGGCAGGGAAATCGCCGTGGCGGTTAAGTCCGGCGGGGCCGACCCTTTGGCAAACTCGCGCCTGCGGGACGTGATCGCCAAGGCAAAGGCGGGCAATATGTCCAACGACACCATAGACCGCAGCATCAAAAAGGCGGCGGGCGACCTTAACGCGGTCAATTACGAGTCCGTCACCTACGAAGGCTACGGGCCCAACGGCGTGGCGGTCATCGTGAAGGTGCTTACGGACAATCGCAACCGCGCGGCGGCAAACGTGCGCAGCGCTTTCACCAAGGGCGGCGGCAACATGGGTACGCCGGGCTGCGTTTCGTTCCTGTTTGAGGAAAAGGGCTTGATTATGGTGGAGAACGACTGCGGCATGGACGAGGAAAGCCTGATGCTGCTCACGTTGGACGCGGGCGCGGAGGATTTTGTCACGCAGGAAGAAGGCTATGAAATCATCACCTCGCCGGAGAATTTCTCCCGGGTGCGCGAAGCGGTGGAGAACGCGAAAATCCCCGCGGTTTCGGCGGAAGTCACCATGATACCCACCACGCAGACCGCCCTCTCCGACCCGGAGGACATTAAAAAAATGCGCAAGCTGTTGGACCTTCTCGACGACGAGGACGACGTTCAGGACGTGTATCATAATTGGGAGAATGAGGAAGCTATATAAAGCCTTGACATACTATAAGGCGTGTGTGATATTAATAGGGTGTATTCGGCTGTTGTTACTATGGACTATTTGTAAATTTATCATACCTTTTCAGTCTGTCGGAGGAGGGCAGCCATGGACGGCTTAAGTATTTTAAACAATATATCGGCTAAAAATACGCATCGCAATCTTGGCATTACCGGAAAGAAGTTGGATACTTCAAGCGCCCGGCTCAGCTCCGGTTACAGAATTAACAGCGCAAAAGACGACGCCGCGGGCATTGCCATCAGCGAAAAAATGCGCGCGCAAATCCGCGGGTTGGATAAAGCCATTGAGAACGCGGAAAACGGCGGGTTAATGCTGCAAACCGCCGAGGGCGGCTTGCAGGAAATCGACAATATGCTTCATCGCATTCGTGAGCTGACCGTACAGGCTGCCAATGACACCAATGACTTCACCACCGCAGACCGGGAAAAGTTACAGCAGGAAATTAACCAGTTGACCCACGCTATTGATAGCATGGCGGGTTCGGTGGAGTATAACGCCCAAAAGTTATTGGACGGCCGGTTAATGGGCTCGGAAGCCAAAGGTTCCGCTTTGGCGGACCTGCAGGTAAAGATGATGAAGAAACTTGGGCAGGGCGCTACGGGCTTAACTGCGTACAGCAGCGTCAGTGATATAGCATCTATGATTAATTCTGGCGGGCAGATTGGCGGGGGTTGCATCCCTAAACCGGAAGGCGAATTGGGTTTAATGTACGCGATGGCGAATTATACCTACACCAATTCCGCCACCCGGCTTCATGCCGTTGTAGTCGATTATATAGAATACTCCACCCTTACTAGCGAAAGTGTTCACCCCGGAAGCGCGTCTTTCCCGTCCGGCGAGAAGGCAACCTCAACCTGGGCAGCTTCTTCAGTAAGCACATGGGGCTGCACCGGTCAGATAGCGGGTACGCGCTGTTATACCGAATGCACATCCGCGGGGAGCCATAATACCTTTGAAACCTGTAACACCAATACCCACTCAACCTACTCAATCCCCTCCACAACCAGATACGACACCAGTAGCCATTCCGTATCAACCTCTGTATATACCAACACCGCTTCCCGCGAGTCTTGGTACATACATACCCCCACACATTCTATGCAGTGCACGGACGGCACTACATTTGCGGCGGGCATGGGCACAACGGGTGACACGTGGACTGTGAACGGGACATACGCGGTAAATGACCCGACCGAATGCTGCAGCCGGTCTTGCGAGTATAATGCGTATACCGGGTCAGCCTCAACGCACAGCTGCTACACCACCTCCGACAAACCCATTACCGCCTCAAGAAGAACCTCATCCTACTATACCTCTACAACGACACTCCCGATAATCAGCTATACTGCGTGCGGGCCAACTACGCATACAGCCGCCCCATGCACAGCACCAGCTTATGGAAGCTTTTCTCAATACGCCACCACCCGGTCTGATTATTTCGAGACCTACCCTGCCTTCAGCGGCGACCCCTCTGAATTGCATACATGGAATATTCCAACCTATTACCAATGCTCCAGTTTAAACGGCGAAACCTGTAATATCGTCTTTATGGACGGTTGCAAGTATTTCCAACCCAACTTCTATTACTGCGTCACCACCCAGGTAAACGGCAGGAACAGTTATACCCAATGCTTGGCGAACCTGCATTTAACCGGCTGTGTCAACGGTCTTACCACCGTTTGCTGCCTGGGGATGGTAAAGACATCCGATGTGTCGGACGGGCAGGCGCTGATGGATTATGTACGGGCGTTGGACGAATACCTGCTGCAGGTAAGAGACGCGTCTTGGAACGCGATTGAAGTCAGTCCGCCCTTCCCCACGTTGGATAAAATGGTTGATAATATTATTTTCCAAAAAGAAACGGCGATGAGGCTGTACGCTGACCTTGTGCTGCTTTCGGCGGAATCGCGGTCCTACGAGAGCATCAACAATGTGGAGGGCGACGGTCTGTATTTCCAGACCGGTGCCAACAGTATGCAGGGCGTTGAAGTGGGCATTGGCAAAGCGACTACCGATATCTTGGGGATTGGCACCGGCGACGGAAATTCCACTATTTCCGTGGACAGCTCAGACGCGTTGGAGATAAGCGCCCAAATCAACGTATTAGATCACGCGCTGCTCTATGTCACGGGTCAGCGCGCCAAACTTGGCGCACTGCAAAACCGTTTAAATCACTCGGTAAACAGCTTGGGCGTTACCTCCAATAATTTATCCGAATCCGAAAGCAGAATCCGCGACGCGGATATGGCGAAGGAAATGATGGCAAACACCACCGCCAATATACTAAATCAATCCGGAATCGCCCTGATGACGCAGGCCAATCAGCAGCCTCAGCGCGTACTGCAGCTCTTGCAGCAATAGGCATGGCGATTATTTCGGAACGGGAATTCGCCGTTAAAGACGAACCTATGGCGCTCGTATATTTGCAATGCGGGCGCCATGCTTTGCTCCGCAACGAATTTGAAATCGCTATGGAAAATTTCGAGCGGTGTTATAACGCCCGTATCACCCGTAAGCTATCCGTGCTTTTATTAAATCAAATGGCCAACTGCATGGGGCAGTTGGAATATTACGACCGGCAGCAGGGCTATTTGGAAGACCTGTGCGAATTGGATTTAAGTTTCGAAAATGTCCGGCAGCTCATGAACATTTACCTCGCCACAAACAATGAGGTTAAAAGAAGCGCCTTTGCCGAAAAAATCAGGCGGCTGACCGCTAAAGACAAGAGCGAAGAACGGTCGGCTATTTTTTTGCTTTCGCAGGCGAAGGACCATAATGAAGTGCTCCAACGCAGCTTGGAATGGTTGAAAGAAAACCCGCAGGATGTGGACGTGGCACGGGCGGTTATCAACGTCTACATGGAAATGGAACGGATAGAGGACGCTTTCGTTTTTATACGGCAGTTGGACGCGGAATTTTTCAAGGACAAGCTGTTGCTCGAATTGTCCGCCCTGCACCGGAAGATGTTTGACGCGGAGGGCGGGCATGATTTTTTAATGCGGCATATGGAACTTTATAAGGAAAATGTGATGGGGGTAAACCGGTTGGCTTTTACCCTTATCACCAATACCTGTTATGACGGCCTGCTTACGGGGGACGATTACGTGCACTGGATGTGGCGGGCGTGGGAAAGCACCAAGCCGCAGGTGGCGCTTAACGTTAATTTTGACAACGATACAAATTATTTCCGCAAAATCCGGGTAGGGATTATCTCGTATGATTTCAGGATGCACTCCGTGGGCAAATTTATCATGTCGCTGTTCGACACCGTCCCCACGGATACCCAGATAGAAACCTATTGTTATTACACCCACCCGGAGCATACGGACGATTATACTGAAGTAATTAAGTCCCAAGCCGACGTTTTTAAGCATGTGGGGAAGTATTCCGACAAGCAGCTGCGGAAAGAATTGCTGAGCGACCGGTTAGATATACTGGTGGACCTTAACGGCCAGACCGCCGGTTCCCGGTTAGGGTTGGTAGCGGAACGTTTCGCGCCGGTTCAAGCGACGTGGATGGGCTTTCCGTTTTCTTCCTTCCATTATAATGTGGACTACAACATCGGCGATTATTTCTTCGACCCGGTCGACGGGGAGACGGAGCGTTACTGCACGGAAAAAATACTGCGGATGGACCCCAGCTATATGTGTTTCGCTTTGGGTATGGATTATTACATCAATCCGGAGCCGCCTCAGGTCAAAAACCAGTATGTTACCTTTGGGATGATGAACAATCCGCAAAAATAGTCCAAAGAGGCCATTGGCTTGTGGCAGAAATGTTTAGAAGCCGTGCCGGGTTCCCGGCTGTTGATTCAACTCAGCAGTTATCAAGGGGAATTTGTGGAAAAGAAATTCCGCGAGCGGTTGGAAAAATCCGGCTTGGATACCAGTCGCGTGGATATCGGTCGCAATTACGGTCAAGACGGTTATTACGGCACCTATAACCTGGTAGACGTAATGTTGGACAGTATGCCGTTTGGCGGTGGCACTACCACGTCGGAAGCCATTTGGATGGGCGTGCCGGTCATCGGCTGCAAATACCCTATGCGCCACGCCCGCATGGCGTATACTTTTATGTCCCATGTGGGTTTGGGTCATCTATGCGCCGACTCCGTAGAAACCTATCCGGAAAAGGTGCGGGAAGTGTCGCGGAACGTAGACTTGCTGCGGGATTTGCGCCGCAACCTGCGTAAAAAACTTCGGGGAATGCCGTTGTATGACACCGGTGTGTTCCGCCGGGCGTTTGAAAACGCCATGCGGGATGCGTATGCGGACTGGTGCATAGAACATAAAAAGCCGATAGATATTGACGCTTATCGCAAGAACGACAGCCGCTTGCTTCTGGACTGTATACGCGCCGCAGATATTGTCGTCCGTGAAATAGCCCGGGAGCGCGGGCGGAAAGAAGAACGGCTTTCTGCGTTTATTACGGAATATTTTGAAATTCACCAAGTTCTGATGGAACGGTTGTTGGTGATATTTCAAAATGAAGCCGGTATGTTGGTTATCGCGGAAAAAGCGGCGCAATTATTGGAATTGACAGAAAGCGCCCCGGACGCGGCAACCGCCGTTTCCATGATAAGCGCTATAAAATCCATAATAACTAAATTTGCGTAAACACAATGCGCCGTTAAAAAACGATATAGACAGGAGAAGAAAAAAATGGCGGACAATATGTTAAAACTAAGTATTTCCAATACGGAAGACGCCGACATGCGCGAAGTAACGGCAAGCTTGCGGTTGGAAACAAACCGTGAATTGATTGAAAAAGCTGACCTGGGCAAAACCAGGCAAAAATGCCGCTTGTGCGGCGCGGAGGGCAATTTCCAAACATGGAGAGGTATCGAAAATTACTTGGGTATACGTGACGAGTTTGATTATTTTATTTGCCCGGAATGTGAAACCATGCAAATTACCGAAATCCCCGAAAATATTAAAAAATATTACCCCAGTAACTATTACAGCTTTTATCCCCCCGCGATAGAGCCGGTTCGTTTTGGCGCGGTGCGGGACAACCGCACCATATTGGATGTGGGTGCCGGTTCCGGGGCATGGCTGTGTTATCTGGCCACACTGGGCTGCGTAAATTTATTCGGCTGCGACCCGTACATTCATAACGACCTGACCTACAGCAACGGCGTTACCGTAAAAAAATGCACCATCCATGAAATGGAAGGTACATATGACGTTATCCATATGGGGGACACATTCGAGCATTTGGCCGACCCGCACGAGGTATTTAAAACGTTAGACCGCTTGTTAAAAAAAGAAGGCGAATACGGCGAAGCGCCCAAGATTGAAATTTCTATGCCTGTCTTTCCCAACAGCGTTTTTGATATTTACGGACCCTATTGGTTTCAAATGGACCCGCCGCGCCATATTATAATTCACTCCAAGAAAAGCATACAAATGTTGGCTGACCGTTATGGCTTCCGTATTGAAAACATATCGTATGACAATACCGGCTCGCCTTATATTATCAGCCGTTTGTATCAATTTGAGGTTCCTTTTGGTCAATGGAACCAACGGTATCAATTTGACAGCCTTTTTGCCGGGTTAAGAAAGCAGGACGCCCACATAAGCGCGTTGGGGCAAATCGCCTCATTAACCGGTCAATCCGACCACGCCGTGTTCACATTGGTACGCAAATAATATAGGGGTCTGAAAACGAAACGCGCTACGCAATTTAAGCCGCCTTTACTCGGAGCCGCTTTATTGTTGCTGTTTCATAAGCACATTTAAAACATATTCGAAATGGCTTAAAATAATTTTCATAAAATTATTTTGAGATTTTTTATAGTCTGTATAACGTAAAGATATGGTTGACGGGATAAAGCCCTCAGCAAGCGGTATATTTTGTGAATGCACAGACAAATCTCCCGGCGCGATATGTTTTTGGGTGAAATAATAAAGGTCCTTCATAGACAAGGTGCCGTTATTTTTTATAAATTCAAACATTTGCCCCCAATGAGTGGGGTTTTTATCTATGCCGGATGTCCTTCCCGGTACGCATAGTGTATTTATCCAACCGATAATGGCTTTGGTCATAGCTTGTTCGGCGCTTCTGATAGGATAATGGGCCATAAATACTCTATCCGCTATTGAAGCGGTTCCCGCCCGCATGCCGTTTGGGTGAAGAAAAAAATGATTGCCCTGGGATATTCGCCCGCCGTTCGCCTTATATATTTCGGCGCCCACAAATACTTTTCCCACACCATATTCGGTGCTATAAAATTGGCGGAAGAACTGTGGCAGGAAAATATGATTTTGCCGGGGCGCATCCGTTGGCACATAATTAATCCACATGACGCTGTATAGTGCGGAAGCCTGTAAAGTACCCAATATGTACCGCAGCGGAGGGGAATCAGAAATAAATTGGTTGGTATACAAGAACTCATCCGCATCCAACGGAAGGATTAGTTCCGCCCCGTATTCGTCTATGGCTATATGGGTCAGCTTGTTGATAATATCGTCTTGGTAATAGCCGAATGTATTTTTGTTGTCCAATAATACAATGTTTAAGCCCTCATCCTTTAATTTTCGGATAATGACGGCGGTGTCGTCCACGCTTTCGTCGTCGCATATAATCATGCCGTCACAAAAGGTCAAGGTGTGCCGGCAAAAAGATTCGATGATATCGCTTTCGTTTTTTACCATAGAAACCGCGTATATGCTTTTTATCATCTGATTTTCCCCTTGGTTATATATAGACCGGCATACGTTTACGCGCATGCCGCGTTTTTATTTTTTTCTTGCCAACCGCATGGCTTCTTTCCATGTGTCCCGCAATTCCCGCAGCAAACTTAGCACTTCGTTGATTATTTTTACGTCTTTACTAAAATTGGCGTCTACAAGCCTTCGGTGTATGTAGGCGTATAAAGCGTCAAAATCTTTGGCAATCTCGTTCTTGCGCTCTAAAGTCAATTGAAACTCCCTGACGATATCCTGCGCGCGAATGATCAGTGCGTGCGCTTTTTGGGCGTCGCTTTTTTCGATAGCCGTAACCGCCTGGTTACAGAATTTTATGGCGCCGTCATACAACATTAACGTCAAATCTTCTTTTGACGCGAGCCTGACCGCTTCTTCCAAAACTTTGTTATGCGGGTTTTCCGTAGGCATTTTATTCCCCTAACGTACAGAAAATTTTCATCGCGTCCTGCATACCGCAAGGCGCGTGAAGCAACTTAATCATAACATATTGAACTCTGTTGTTGAATATATTAAAATGAAACCGGGTTTCAAATTGGCATGAGGGGTTAACACATGAGCAAGCAGCGCCCTTCCAATTACAACACGAAACAGCGCGAAGTCATACTGCGCTACATCGCGTCGATAGCGGGCGAACACGTTACCGCCGCGCAAATCGTCGGGCATTTCGCGAAGGAAAATACCCCCGTCGGTCGCACGACAGTCTACCGCCATTTGGAAAAACTGACGGAAAGCGGCGAACTGCGCCGCTATACCACGGACGGGGTGTCCGGCGCGTGCTACCAATACGCGGGGGGCAGGGAATGCGGGGGTTCCCCCCATCTGCATCTTAAATGCGAAGGCTGCGGGGAGCTGCTGCATCTCAAATGCAGTTCCCTTAACGATTTGGAGCGGCATGTGTTGGATAAGCACGCGTTTCAAATCAATCCCCTCAAGACGGTTTTGTA
>JAISWA010000122.1 GCA_031271275.1 Clostridiales bacterium
CGTGACCCGAATCAGACTTTCCGCAGCAAGCCCCGCCACATCCGCGTTGGCGAAAATCGCGCTTATTACGGGGTCTGACAGCGGAGATAAGAATATATCCTTCTTATCCGGCATTTTAATCACAACTCCTCATCTTTTGGTAATTTTATCGATTATTCCGCCAAAAGTAAAATGAATTATATTATCAAAAGCATAATGCCTTTATCTGGCAAGGCAAATGAAATATGTTCGTTAGAGGATTGCGTTAAACGGTAGAAGGCTCGTATTTTTTTATAAGCTCTCCGGTTAATGTGATGAGTGAGGATATTTTATTTTTTGACGTTACAAAACCCAAAACATACCGGGCTTTATTTTCATATTCGGTGATACGGTTCGCTTCGCTTAGAAGCCATTCGGGCACGGGGTCGCCGAGTTTAAGCAGCTTGTCCGTAAGATGCTCAATATTATGCGTTAGCGGATAAATCTCGCCCAACATGTTGATACGAAATTTCAACGCTTTTTCCACCGCCTGCTGTACATGGTAAGCGGCTAAATTTACAGACAGGTCGTCGCTATAGGCGGATAAAATGACGCGACTGACGTTTAAATCGGCTCTCGCACCGTCTAATAAAGATTTATTCTCCGCCATAAATAAGCAGCCCCTCGTCCAATATGCTTCGCTCGGCGTTTTGAATGCTCCGCGACGCGCCTTTCCTCAATTCGTCCATTGAGGAAAAAATGAAAATATCATACTCGCAGTCGGGCAGTTTCATGGGCATAAAGCTGTCTGACTTATTAATTTCGCCTATCAGCGCCACATCTATGTCGCTGTCTGAACGGCAACTGGGGAACAACGCGCTTCCAAATAAAAAGGCGTACCGCGTTCCTTCGGGCAGATGTTCAGTCAAATGCTTGACATGCTTCTGCCTGAGCGGGTGAACGTGGACGAACGGGCTGCCGTAGCCGTACTTATCAATATATAAGTAACGCCGCATAATAACCTCCGGTCTTTAAATAATTTATCACGATTGAAGCATAACCTGTCATATAGGCGGCATCGTTCCCACGCCAAACGCATGAACGCGTTTTGGTATATTTGCATTTTCACGAAAGTCTTACCGAAATTATAACGGGTTGGAGCAATACTGACAAACATAGTATTAGAGCCTGTCTAACATCTTCGCTTGTCGTCTTTTTTGCGAGATTTTCACCATACTTCGTCAGCGCTCACTTGCGTAATACAGCGATTACGCGGCGCTCGCGCTTCCTTGTCTGGCAAAAATCTCGCTTCAAAATCCAACAGGCGCAGATATTAGACAGGCTCTTAGGGTAACGGATATCCGCCGGTGCCGCCGTGGCGTTCAACATCAGCGTCCCCCTGTTTGCGGGCGTCGGTTTGAAGGCTTTTGCGTCATCCATACCGCCGACGGGAGGACCCGACGGTGGCAGGTAAAGTTGGTCCGGAATCGCATACCCACCGAAAAAATTATTGCCGACTTCTATACCCGATACTATAATTGAAGTGGGAAGTGACAGCGTGACCGATGATAGAAGTGCAGGCGGGCTAAGGCGTAGCCCTTTAAATGTTTTGTCCGAAGCAGATATAAAATTCTTGTTATCAGAGATAGCCGCGCTAAATGCGGATGCGTCTGCCTTTAGGTTTAACCAAGGGCATAGAACGGGCTACATAGACAGCAAAGACATCATTGATGTTATGGGAGACATTTTTTCTGACGAAAATTCCATACATCCTCGTGACTTGATGAGCGCCGGAGCTGTCTTGGCTCACGAATATTATGGTCACCGAGCCAACAGAGGAACATCGCTGCTTCCAAATAGTTGGAATGATGAATTTAGGGCAAGCTACATGGCTGCAAAAAACGCTCCGAACCTCTCCGTCATGGATAAGCTATACTTGACTATGGATGCGATTGAGAGAGCGAAGGAAGTTGGCGTTACAATCCTTTATAACGATTTCATACGGAGGTGTTTGTATGGTTGCTCAGACACAAACGATTCCCATATCCATTGAAGATATGGACGCTATTGAGCAAGCTATGTACGATAAAGGCTATTTAACCAATAATTACATTGCTCCGGCGAAGACGATTGAAACGGATATCCGCTGTCCTGTTTGCGGCGAGCCTTTAACCCTTTATGTTTCTGGAAATTCTCACAGGATAAAATGTAAAACCGATTCCTGCGTGATGATAACCTTCAGGGGTTTATAGCCCGCAATCCAGTCATTAAAAAAAGGATAAATGCGGTTATTAAATGACAGACCAAAGACGTTCCGCAAGCATAGGAGGTCTTTTTTGGGTGGATTCACTACATCAAATCAGAAGGAGCCTTCCGCTATGCCGCACAGCCACGAACACGGCCGCCCCCGTTCCCATGACAGCGCCGGAAATATCGGCGTCGCGTTTTTCCTGAACCTTTCGTTCACTGTAATTGAGTTAACCGGCGGGGTTTTAACCAACAGCGTCGCCATTATTTCCGACGCGGTGCACGACTTCGGTGACAGCCTTTCCCTCGGGCTTTCGTGGTATTTCCAAAGACTTTCCAAGAAGGGAAGCACGGGGCAATATACTTACGGATACAAGCGGTTCTCTTTACTGGGGGCGATTATCAATTCCGTCGTGTTGGTAGCGGGAAGCGTTTATATTCTTTCGGAAGCGGTTCCCCGCATACTCGCGCCGCAGGAAACCAACGCGGCGGGGATGCTCGTTCTCGCCGTGCTTGGGATTATCATCAACGGGGCGGCGGTTTTGCGCACGAAAAAAGCGAGCACGATTAACGAGCGGGTTATTTCGCTGCACTTGCTTGAGGACGTTTTGGGCTGGGCGGCGGTTTTGGCCGGCTCGTTGGTTATGCAGCTCACCGGGCTGACGGTTATCGACCCGGTGCTTTCCGTTTTAATCGCCTGCTTTGTGTTGGCGAACGTGTTCAAGAATATCCGGCAGGTTCTTCCCATACTGTTGCAAGGCACGCCGGCGGACATCGACAGGGCGCGTATAGTCGAAAAATTAAACGGAATTGACCGTGTGGGGAATATTCACGATTTGCATATCTGGTCTTTGGACGAGGCGTACAAGGTGCTTACCGTCCATATCGCTTTGGCGGAAGCGCTGCCGGCGCGGGATTCGGCGGAATTGAAGCATAAAATCAGAAGCGTTTTAAAGGAGGAGGGGATTCAGCACGCCACCATTGAATTTGAAGCGCCGGATGAAGCGTGCTCCTTTGAGGATTGCGTTAAGTAATGAAAGGCGCGGTCCGTCAGGCGCGTCAAGCGGTCGCCTGTGCGCGGCGCTATACCCCCCTCAGCAGATTAAACGTATTTTGCAGGTTCAGCCTGCCGTAGCCCCACCGGTTGTTGGGGTACTCGAGCCCCGGGTCGCGGTCGCAGCCGCGTATCAGGTACGCGCGGGCAAGGTAGGTATCGATGTACACCTCGTTTTTGTCCACGATTCCCCATTGCAGCAGCAGGGCGCACGCGCCCGCGGTGATGGCGGCGGCGACACTGGTCCC
>JAISWA010000135.1 GCA_031271275.1 Clostridiales bacterium
TACAAAGCGGCTCCGCCGCTTGTTTTCCGCAATTCGTCATAGGAAACTGCACCTTGTGCGTTCCGTTGGCTTCAAAACGGAACGCCGGAATCAAGCAGTTTCCTATGACATAAAAAAGCCGCCCTGATCAGAGGCGGCTGTTGTTTTCGGGTTTTGCTTTCCGCGTTGACACGACGCTTCGGGCAAAATTTTTCACGTAGTAAAACGAACCTTACGCGCCCAGGTTAAACAAGTGGCTCATGTTGGCAAGCTGAACGTTCCGGGACGACGACATAAACCGGTGGTAATCCTTTTGCAGGTCGCTGAGGTCGTTGGTGGATTCGTCGCGCATGTTGTTGCGAGACTGTACGCTCATAAACCGGTTCGGGTCGGAATCCGCCTGCTTCGCGACTTGGGAAAGACGCTGGGTAAACCCGGCGGTCTCGTTGCCAAGCGCGCGCTCGGCGGAGCCGTTCTCGAACGCGGTTTTGAGTTTCTTCTCGTCAACTTCCAAATAGCCTTTTTCGTTTTGGGTGATACCGATGCGAGCAAGCGACGGCTCGTAGGAAGACGCGATAGAATCCAACCTTTGGGATAAAGACCTCGCGCTTCTGTCGCCGCTGTTGCCGTTGGCGGTTTTCAGCAGGCCGTTGAATTGTTCCACCATATTGTTTACGGCTTTTGCAATGCCGTCCACGTCTTTCTCTACGGCGGCGTTAATTTCCTCCGGGCCCGCTTTCTTCAGTGTTCCGGTAAGACCGTCGCCCAAATCTACCGTGTTGGAAGCGGAAGTTTGCTGCTCCCCGTCCACGGTATACCGCGCGTCGCGGGCTTCTTGCGTGTTTCTCCCGACGCCCAGTGTTTCCACAAGGTTGCCGGACCCTTCGTCTTGAAGGGTAAACGCGTTCTTTTCGCCGGTCTCGTTCGACGTAATTACCAGGGCGGATTTCTTTGCCCCCTCGTCGTACTGGACCTTTGCGGTGATTCCGATGTTTTGATTGTTGATGGCGTCAGCCATTTTTTCTTGCGCTGTGCGGGCCGAATCCGTAGCGTTTATATTTACGGAAAAGTCGTAAGACTTACCGCCTTTTTCAACGGAAAACTGATTCGTCCCTGTTTTCGCGCCGCTTAATGCCTTGGAGTCCAAGGAAGCGCCGTTGTTTCTTTGCGCGGAGGCTAACTGCTGGACGGATACGCTTTTGCTGCCCTGCGCGCCGTCAAACTCAGCCGCGTCGGCTTGGTTTGAGACGCTTACGGACATAGCCTCGTTGTTGGAGGACACGCCGGATAACTGCTTGAAGATCGACTGGCCTGCCTGTGAGGCGTTGGCGGTCGCTTCCCTTAGCTTGCTGCCAAAGTTCTTGATAGCCGCCAGGTACGCTTTCGCCGATTCCGATACCAGACCGGAGTTACCGCTTTCGGAACCCCCCGTTTTATTAACGGGCTTATAGCCGGTAACATCCCGGAATTTCTCCGTGCTTGTGTTGATTTTAAAGTTGTAGTCTCCGTACAGGCTGTTGGCAGAACCGAACAAGCCGTCGTACAGATTGTAATTACTGACGCCGTTAATGCCAGCCATGCTGCACCCCCCTTCGGAAAGTTGTTTTATACCTTACCCCGGGCAGACGCCGAAAGCGCGTTGCATGCGTTAACGCGCGTAAGAGAATCCGGCAAGGGGTTTGGCGAAACCTTCCTGCAACATTATATATGATTGATATACAGAAATCTACAATGCAATTTTAATTTTCAGGCCCGCATCGCCGACAGCGCGGCGACTACGCCCGGGTACAGCTCGCGCATACCGGGCGGAAGGACCCTTCCGCGTTTGCGCACTTCCGCTTCCACCAACGGTTTCAACAGTTCGTTGATAAAAACCGAACGGTTTTCGTCGAAGTAAATCTCTTTTATAACGCTCTCCGTCAGCGTCGCGCACAGCGCAACCACCGTGTCTTCCGCTTCAGCCGGATTAAGCAAATAATCCTCGTTAAACTGGAGCAATTTTTTGACCACCAGCTTGAGGGTAAAATCAATTTCGTCGGCGGAAAGCATATTTTGCGCGACCTGCTTATGCGGGCTTGTTTTGGTGAAAAGTTTCTTAAGCCCTCCCGCGAAGGCGCTGAAAAATTTGGCAAACCCGGCGGCCCTTTGCGGGGAAGCGACAGGGCTTTCCCCGGGGGCTTCGGCGTCGGTATTGCGCGGCAGGCTCGCAAGCAAACGGTTTTTTAATTCGACCACTTCCTCCGAAGTGGCGGGCGCGGTGTCCTGCCATTCGCCGGCGGCGTCGGTATACGCTTCGGTTTCGCTTCTGTAAAGCCTTTTAAGCGCTTTGGCTGCGTCGTCCCCGATGTAGGAAATGACCGCGTCCGTGTCCCCGTTTAAAAGGTAGGAAATAATTTCCGACGGCAGCTTTGCCGAAAACACCGAGGTGATAAAATCAAAACCGCCCACCTGTATTCCCATGCAGGCGGCGTTTTTTAACGAGGTCTCCCCGTCGTCCCCCGACCAGACCGAAATGGCGTAGGATATAGCGGGGCTAAGCCCTATGGCGACTTCGGCGGAAACGAAATCGTTCCGCTCGTCATAGTACACCCCCTCAATTTTTCCAAACTGCGCGATTAGTTTTACCTGTTTTGTGTCGTACTGACCCCTGTACACGATTTTTTTGGCGTCGCGGGGAATGGAATTCTCCAAGAACTGCAATACGGATTTATATTTGTCGGAAGGCGCTTCGAGCCTTACCGTTCCGCCCGCCCGCATTTGGTCCGCCATGTTGGTGAAAGTCGTCAGGTTGTTTTGCGGGGAGCCGCAGTATTTGGAAAAAACAATTTCCGAAGGCTCCTCCTCCGCAGGGGTTTCCTCCGGAATGATGCCGCCCGCCGTTTCCCCCGGCGCATTCGGGGTTCGAGTTGGCGCCTCCGGCGTTTGGGGCATTGCTTCGGGAAGACCGTCCGGCTGTATTTTCAACAAATCATAGAATTTTTGCCTGCTCAGCGCAGGCACCCTGATATTGTACTTGTCCCCGCTCCCGGTATAAATAATGAGCTCCGGGGCGTCGTCCTCATAAAATTTTTGTTCGTCTTGAGGGGAACCGGTAGAGGGGCGCTTGGGGACCGTGCCGTAGGAATAGGTGGTTTTACTGGAGAAGCAGACGGCTTCGTCGTTTTGTTTCCAATATAAAATAAAGCATATCACTTCGTCTATGCTTAGGCTGATACGGAACTTTTTAGACAAATGCTCCAATATAGAATTTTTCAGCAGGGAATTGTTGTAGGAATGTTTGTTGACGGACCAGTTTAATTTTTCCAACGCGAAATGGCTGTTTTGATTCACATCCTCCGCGATGAGGGACAGCTTCTTTTTAAAAACGTTGACGCTGACGGCGTACTCGTATTCCTCTATGTTAAAAACTTCATAATTCGACGCCGCGCCCCCGGGCGCGGAACCGGCAACGGGCGCGTTCAAAAACGGGGCGCTTTCGAAAGGTTTCAAAATATCGCCCCAATAACCTCCGCTTTTTTTCCGGTCGGTTCCCAAGTAATCACTCATAAAATGTCACTCCGTATCCGAACCCGGCGGTCTTTTTTATTCGTTCGAGCCGAGCATCGTCTTTCTGATGGCCACCTTGGAGCGGTATTTTACGCAATTTGCCTTCGCCGCTCTTAATGTCAGCCGAAGTTCGTTCACCTTATAGGTCATGTTAATTAACTCCGTTTTTAAATCCCCCAACACTTCGTCTTCCAGTATGTACTGCTCCAATTGCTCGGGGGGCCTTCTCGTGTCGTCGTACACATAGAAAAGGTCGGAATGCTCGGTGGGACGCCCGGATACGGCGGCGGTTTTGACGACGCTTTCCGCGAAATCCAACCCCTCAAGCGCTTCCTTGCGCTTTACGGAGCCGTCGTAACCCGCTTCCTCAAGCCCCTCGTTTAACCCGGACAGGCAAATCTCAATGCCCGCGAGCACCGCGTTAATCTGCCGCTGCGTGTTTGCTTCATATTGAACGGCTTCATCCAGTTTAGCGAGCAGCGAGGTCAGTTCTTCATCTTGAACCTGTGTGCCGACTTCGTTTTCCACGTTCTCCACGTCAAAAACCCTCCTTTTAAGGTAAAGCGCCTCGTCTGCCTCCGGCGCGTCTGTTGTTTCCTCCCGGGGCGGCGCGTCTAAATACGTTTCCAAATCCACCGCGCCTTCCGGCTGCTCCATTAATCCGTTATCCCCTTCGTCCATGAGAACCCCCTGTATGGCTTATACAAAACACTGGTTAATTTGAGACATGTTATCATAGAATGTTTTGAATCTCAAGAAAAATCGGATGGTGGCGGTTTATGGCATATCCAGTAATTTATAGCACAGCTCCGCGTTAAGCGCCGCCTTTTCCCGGGCGGCAAAGCCCGCTTCCCGTATCTTTTCGCGTATTCCGTCCCGGTTTTCCCGTATCGTTTCCGCGAAGTGAATCAATTTTTCCGCGTCCGCGTTTTCCACGGGCAAATAAAACTTTTGCCGCATGGAATCCATCAGCCGCCGTATCTTGGGGTCGTACACCAGACCGATAACCGGAACCGCCTTTTCCACCGCGTAAATCAGGGCGTGCAGACGCATCCCCAACACAAATTCCGAAAGCCCCACCACCCCGCGTATGTCCCCCGCCGCGGGCAGCGCGAGCACGCCGGGGGTTTTCATCAGCGCAATCACCCGGCGGGAAATTTCCCCGTCCTCCACCGGGCGCATAGGGATAAACAACGCGCGCAGCCCGTACTTTTCCGCCACATGGTCCGCGAAGCGCGCCACTTCCTTTTCCAGTCTCGCCGGGTTGTGCTTCCAACTCCTGAGGGCGACGCAGAAAAACTTGCAGCCCTCGCCCATTCCGAGGGTTTTCAAATATTCCCGGGCGGAGGAACCGTCCGCGGGCGGCAGCGCGAACGCCGCGTCGGCGGTGACCACCGTTTCCGGCGCGGTCACGCCTATTTCCCGCAGCGTCCGCAGCGATTCATCTTCCCGCAGGGTAATCAAATCCACGCGCTCAAGGGCGCGGCGCACCCGGGAAACGTTCCCCGGCTTCACCACCGGGCCGATGCCGTTGGCGTAGAGCATGTTCTTCAGCCCGAGCCGCCGGGCGGTGTTGATGACCCATAAATAATAAATCAGCGACTGGGTGCTCGTCTCGTCCTGTATGACGCTGCCGCCGCCGGTAATCAGCAGCCGCGTCCGCCGCAGCTTGAAAAACACCGCCGGGAAGTTGAAACGGTAAACCGCCTCCACGCCGTACAGCCTCCGCGTTTCCTTGGGCTTCATGGAAAGCACGGTCACGTTTAAATTTTCCTTATACGCTTTTAAGCTTGCGATGATGGATTGAAGCAAAATGTCGTCGCCGCTGTTGTTGTAGCCGTAATAGCCGGAAATCACCACGTCGGAGCCGTACCGCCGGGCGAGTTGCTTGGGCCACGGCGATTTAAGCACCGCCTTGTAAACCATGACCGCGTCGTCCGCCATGCGTTCCACGGAATAATTTTCCTTCACGATGGCGCGGCCTACCATGCCCAACGCGGAACGTTCCCGCGGGGGCTTGCTCAGCAGCGCTGTAAGCCCGGCGGCGAGTTTTTCCCGGGTGGACTCGCCGCAGCCCCGGTACATGAAGTTGGTAGCCATGGCGGTTTTTAGCGTTTCTTCCGTAATAAGCCCCAAGTAGCCGGAATTGCCCGTCGCCACGATGGGCGTTCCGGCGGAAAGCGCCTCCAAAGCGGAGCGGCCCGAGCCCACGAACACGTCCGCCAACGCGAGCCAGCGGTTGGAATCCGTCCGGCTGCCGGTCATGGTGACGAGTTTGCGGCCCGCCTCGCGGTTTACCCCTTCCGCGATTTTAGCAATTGCGGCAAAATCCTCGCCGTCGCCGATGATATAAATTTCCGCGAGTGGGAACGCCCGCGCGATTTCCGGCGCGGCTTCCGCCAAAAGCTTCGCGGCGGTGGAACTGTCCGCGTCGAGGCGGCTGACGGAGACGATGCGCAGGGGGTCGCCTTTCCCGGGCGCGGGTATCTCCCGCAGAAGCGGCGATACGTCAGTGTCCGGCGAAAAATGCTCCGTGTCGATACCGTTTACCGTGACCCGTATGTTTTCCGCCGGAACCTTGTAGCTTCCCGTTAAATACGCCTGCACGTCGGGGCTTACGGCGAGGCTTTTTTCGCCCCAGTCGGACAGGATGTTCAGGGGAAATTCCGTGGAATAAACCCCGTGCGCCGTGGTCACAAACCGGAAGCGCAGCTTTTTTTGCAGCAGCCCGCACAGGAAGCCGGGGATGCGCCCGTGGGCGTGCACAAGCCGGATGCCGTTGGATTGTATGATTTTTTTAAGGGCGTTGTAGGCGTATACAATATTCCCCAACTGCCGGTTGTGCAGGGGGACCTTGTAATGCACAATCCCGCAGCGTTCCAGTTCCGGCTCATACGCGCCGCCGTTGCTTGCCACGTAGACCCGCAGGCCCTTTTTCATCAGCGCTTTGCAAAGCTCCAACACATGGGTTTCCGCGCCGCCGATTTCCATGCCCATCAGCGTCATCAGCACTTTTGTTCCGCTCATGCGATTTCCCCGCGCTCCCGCAACTCCCGCGTTATTTTCTCGTACAATTCCCTGTCGATTTTATAGCGGGAACGGTAAATCAAAAAGCTCACCGCGATACACAACAGCGGGAACAGCATCATGGCGGCCTTTATCAGGAAAATCCCGCCGGGGGTAACGTCCGCCGCCGTTTCCGCGTCGTTAATGCCGGAAAGGATTGCCACCGCGCCTACGATTCCGCTTGCCGCCGCCCCGCCTATTTTATAAATGAAGGGCTGCAGGGAAAAGGTGATGGAGTCGTTGCGCCTGCCGAGCTTCCAGTGGCCGTAGTCCACGGAGTCTGCGAGAAACATCAGCATGAGCAGTTGAACCGCCGCCTGCCCCACAAAAATCAGCATACCCGCCGGCCCGATTAACAGCATGGTGTCGGTAGGCGCGAAGAAAAATAAAATGTAGCCGATTACGATCAAAACCGTGGCGAAGGTGTAAATCTTTTTCCGGTCGTAAAGCTTGGAGATAAACGGGAACACCGCCAGAGACAGGATTTGCGAGACCCCCAGAATCATCGCGAATACCCCGTACATGCCTTCGTCGCCGTAGGCGTATTTGAAATAATAAAGCCCGAAACTGGTGGTGGTGGTGTAGCCGATCATAAACAGCGCCATTCCCACGGCGGTCAGCAGCAATTGGTCGTTTTTTAAAATAACGCCGAGCATTTCCCGCAGGCCGGTGTGCCGCTGCTCTTTCGCGTTGGGCCCGGGCTTGACCCCGAACAGGGTGATTAACTGCCCCGCCCACATGATTACGACCACCATGACCACGAATTTCAGGTACGCCTGCTGCCCGCCGCCAAAGGCGCCGGTAATGGGGACGATGCCCGCCACCACAAAAAAAAGCCCCACATTGGCGCAGATACGCGCCACGGAGCCAATCCTTTCCCGCTCTTTCTGGTCGTGGGAAAGGGTGGGCAGCATGGACCAGAAAGAAATGTCGTTGGTGGTGTACGTCATGCCCCAAAGCAGGTACAGCACCCCGAACAGCGCCACGCCCCGGGGCGTTTCCAACGAGAACCCCGTGAAAAGCAGCACCGTAACGATGCCGGAGGCGAACGTCCCGAAGGCGATCCACGGTTTAAATTTGCCGAACCTTGTGCGGGTGTTGTCCACAATCAAACCCATCACCGGGTCGTTGCACGCGTCGAACACGCGGCAAATTACCGTGATGGCGGTAATCCACCACAGGGGCCCGCTTGGCACGTTCAAAACGTCGGTTAAATAAAAAATCAAAAACATGCTGATTACGGCGTACACCATGTCGCGGCCCACGGTGCCGAGGCCGAAAGAAATCCGGTTGCGCATTGGCTGCCCTCCTTTATAATCCCTTTTATATTCCTTTGAAGTATAACAAAAAACCGCGCGGCGCGAGGTTTTTTTTCATTAATCCAACCTTGCCCGGCAGGAACAGGGGATATATAATGAAGATAGGATTAAAAAAAGAGGAGGAAGAAAATGAAACCATCAAGAAAGAAACGCTTTGGCGCGCTATTCGCGGCAGCGCTGATCGCGTTGTCGGCGGCAGCGTTTAACCCTGCCGCCGTAACGGCCGCCGCCGCGCCCATTACCGCCTATTATACGGAGATTGCGGATATCCCCGATTTCGGGGCGTTTGCCGGCGTGGGGCTGTACGACAAAACGGAAGAAGATTTCGACTCGTACAAAGTGATTGCTTACCTCTATACGGACGGTGTTGACGGCGCTAAGGTGAGCGCGTATGTGGACGCGGTGGTCGCCGCCGGTTATGAGCTTAAAAACGAGAGCGTAACAAAAGGCGGAAACCTTGTGCATACTTACGCCAAGGGGACGAAAGGCGTAATGCTTGTGGCGGCGCCGGGCAGATTCATGGTCGGTCTCATCGATTTAGAAGCCGTTGCCCGGTACGACAGGTTCCCGGATATCCCTGACTTTGAACCCTATGTGGCGGATGTGTTGGTCTCCAAGAAAGTGGAGGGCGACGCGCGGCTAACGGTTTATACGTATCACTGCAACGGCGACGGCGTGGGAAACACCATGATGGAATACGGGAAATACTTAGTGCAAGGGTTTGGGTGGGAATACAAGGGGCTGTACCTGGAGGGGCCAACCGGCTACGCTTTTGAAAAAGACCATATGTCTATGGTGCTTTCATGCCCAACCGCTACCGGTCTCGACAGTGA
>JAISWA010000162.1 GCA_031271275.1 Clostridiales bacterium
TCGCCGTAGATGGTGATTTTCTCCCGGCGGGACGCGGCTTCCACCAAAAGGCGCACGGCGGCTTCCATTCCGCAAATCAGGAACGGGTCGCGCAGGCTTGACAGGTTCGCGTTAAGATACGCAAGCGCCGTATTTCTGCTTCGAATACCCCGGTTAGCCATCACCCGGGCGGTGATTTCGCCGATGCCCAGTGTTTTTGCCATTAATTCAAGGTTTGCGTCGGTTTCTTTGATGTCCCATCGCGCGGTTTTTGTCATTAGCGTTCCTCTCAGGGTGTGTATTAAAAGTTTATAGTTTTTGCCGTAAAACTTCCATCGCCTTTTGCAGCTGCATATCCTCGTCAGGGGAAAGCGCGCCTGAACGCAGCGCCGTTTCCTTATCTACCTCCACCACATAATCGGGAATAAGCCCCTCGCCCTGTATGCAAACGCCGTTGGGCGTGTAATATTTCGCCACCGTCACCTTAATCGCGCTGCCGTCGGAAAGCATGTATAAATTTTGTACAATCCCCTTGCCGAAGGTTTTCGTCCCCACCAACACGCCCATTCCCATGTCGCGCACCGCGCCGCACAGCACTTCCGAAGCGCTGGCGCTGCCCCCGTTGGTCAAAACCGCTATGGGGACTTCCGCGTGGCTTTCTTCCGAACGGTAATACTTTTTCGCGCCGTTTTTGTCCTCGGTATACGTGACCACGCCGTTTGGAAGCAGTACGTCGGCGATTTGCGTAACGGTGTCGAGCAGCCCGCCGGGGTTGTTGCGCACGTCGATAATCAGCGCCTTCATTTCCCGCGCGGTCAGGTCTTGGTACGCTTCCGTAAATTGGTTAAGCGTCACCCGCTCAAACTGCTCGATACGGATGTAGCCGATATTGCCGTCGAACATTTTATGGGAAACCGTGGGTATGCTTATCATCTCGCGCATCACCGGCACGTCGAAGGGATAGTCGTCGGCGGGGCGGTAAATCGTCAGCGTGACCTTGGTACCGGGGCGGCCTTTGGTTTTGGAGGTGACTTCCTCCAATTTATACGAGGTAACGTCGGTACCGTCAACCGCCATAATTTTGTCCCCCGGCTGCAGCCCGGCGCGCCCGGCGGGCGCGGACGGGTAAACGGAGACGATGGTGACGATTCCGTCCGCGGCGTCGCCCGTCACCACCATACCGAGGCCGGCATAAACGCCTTCCGTCTGCTCGGTGAACGCAACGAAAGCTTCTTCGTCAAAATAATGCGTATACGGGTCGCCTACGCCGTCAAGCAGCCCCCGGTACATGCTATCCATCAATTCCTCACGCTCGTATTCGTTGATGGAATACTTGTCGAGCAGCGTCAGCACTTCCCGCACCTTGTCGTCCGGCGCTTTTTCGTCGCTCCAGGTCACCCTGCGGCTGACGAGCCCGAAACAGAAAAAAAACACTGCCATTGCGAGCAGCCCCGCCGACAGCCCTATAAAAAACGCTTTTTTATCGCGCATAATCCCTCCGGAATAAAGTGATATAAAACTATGTATATGTCCGGCGAACCGGTTACATGAAATTTCTTTCGCACCACTATATCAAAACGTGCGGCAGATTCAAACAGCGCGGGGGTTTTACCCGAATTAGGACGCCCTTTGTAAAATCGACGCGAAAGTGTCGGTTTTTTGGGTTTTCTTCCGGTTTTTCGCGATGGAAAATTGAGGAAGACGCTTGTATATATCGACAGGCTTGTCTATAATTCCATATATGGCAATATATGCCATATTACATCAAACAAACGGAGGTCTGGACATGGAACAAGAAAAAATCAAGGTTTTACTGGCGGACGACAACAGGGAATTTTGCGACACGCTGACCAATTATTTGGAAAAGCACCCCGATATCGAAATTGTCGGGGTCGCTTACGACGGGGTAGAGGCGTATCAGCAGATTATCGCCCTTAAACCGGACATCGCCATCATAGACGGGGTCATGCCGCGCCTTGACGGGCTTGGCTTACTGGAAAAATTAAATCTCTTGCAGCATCCGGAAAACTTCCCCATATGCGTGATGTTATCCGCGATTATGCAGGACAACATTACGCAAAAAGCGATGGAACTGGGCGCGGAATATTACATAGCGAAGCCTTTTGACCTGGAATCTTTGGTCTCAAGGCTCCGGCAGCTTAAAGAACAGCTTCGCCACCCGCATTTGGCGGGGAAAAATTCCCGTAGCGAAAAGAACAAGGCGGTCAACCTTGAAACAAAAGTGACGGGTATTTTGCATGAGTTGGGGGTGCCCGCGCATATACGCGGTTATCATTACATGCGCGAGGCAATCATCATGGCGGTGGACGACATCGACGTGCTCAACTACATCACAAAGGAATTATACCCGACTATCGCGAAGAAGTGTAATACCACCTCCAGCCGCGTGGAGCGGGCGATACGCCACGCCATCGAGGTCTCGTGGTCGCGGGGCAAGGTGGACGTAATCGACAGCCTGTTTGGGTATACGATTAACAACCACAAAGGCAAACCCACCAACAGCGAGTTTATCGCGCTGATTGCGGACAAGCTGCGGTTGGAATTGAAAGCGGGCTGAAAGGTCACGGCAAACTTGAAACGGAAGGCGCGTTCCTGTATACTGTGCGGGCTGTACAGGTACGCGCCTATAGCTCAGAGGATAGAGCGACCGCCTCCTAAGCGGTAGGTCGCGCGTTCGACTCGCGCTAGGCGCGTTTTAAAAGAAAAAAATCGCCCTGCTCCCTACCGGAACACGGCGATTTTATTTTTCCAAAATTTTGGCGTTATATAGGCGATGTCAAGGTATTATATTGCGTCATCTGCTTATACATCATTTCCGCGATGCCGATGCCGCCATGTTTCGCGCTTTGCTTGGAAACTTCCTCGTCAAGCATGTCGGTGAAAATCTGCTCGGCGTGAGATTTTTCAAACAACCCGCCTTCGCTGAAAGAAGTCTTGCGCATTTCCCTGAACATCATCTGCAGGAAATAAGATTCAAACTCCTCGCAGGCTTCGCGGATTTCCTCGTTGCGTTTCGCGTCGCCGGCGCTTTGGTTTTGTTGGGCTTTTTCCAACACCGACTGGAAATTCTCAAGCGTCTTCTGCTTGCGTTGGCTTTCGGACAGAAATACATCCAAATTATTGTTAACCGCCGGAATATCCATTTATAAAATCACCTCTTAAGCCCGTTGGCGGTTTCGAGCATACTGTCGGAAGTGGTGATGCCCTTCGCGTTCAAATCATACGCCCGCTGCGCCACAATCAGGTTGACCATTTCTTCCGCCACCTGCACGTTGGACATTTCAAGCACGCCCTGTACAAGGCGGCTTGGCCTGTTAACCTCGCCGTCCGGTTCCGAAAGCGGCGCGCCGGAGGCGACGGTTTCCCTCAGCAGGTTGCTGCCCATGCCCTCAAGCCCCTGGGCGTTGGGGAACTGCACCAACTTAATCCGGAACCCCAAGTCCACCTGCTGCCCCTGGTCGTCGAAGTAGAAGAAATTCCCTTCCTCGTCCACCACCACGTCGGCGGCTTTCACATTGTCGGGGATGATAATAACGTCGTCGTCCTCGCCGAGAACCGGATACCCTTCGGAAGTCGCGAGCATCAGCCCGCCGTCCACCGGGCTCAGTTTAAGCGTGCCGTCTTTGGTGTAGGCGAGGCTCTCGGGGCTGCGCTGCACCACCATAAAACCGTCGCCTTCGATGGCGAAGTCCTGTGGGTTGTCGGTGCGCTGCAAATTTCCCACGGTAAATATCCTGCTGACCGCAATGGGTCTTACGCCGTGACCAATCTGCAAATTGACCGGGCTTCCCGTGCGGTTTGCCGGGTCGAGGTCGGCGCGCTTCATGGTCTCATAAAGCAGCGTCTTAAACTCCATGCGCTCTTTTTTATAACCGGCGGTGTTTACGTTCGCCAGATTGTGGGTGATATTGTCCACATGCTGCTGTTGGGTAATCATACCGGACGCGGACGTCCAAAGTGACCTCATCATAATAAAGACTTCCTTTCGTGTTTACCTTCTTCCGATATCGCTTACGGCGCGGGCAAGCGTCTGGTCGTGTACGGAGATCATGCGCGCGTTGGTTTCATACGCCCGGGAAAGGGTAATCATCTCCACCATTTCCTTGACGCTGCTGACATTTGAGTTTTCCAAATAGCCCTGCTCGACCCGCCCCGCGTAAGGAACCTTCTCCGACTCCGCGGTCACGGTGTAGTAATTGTCCTTTGTCTTGCGAAGGGTGTGCTTGTCGGAGAAATCCGTCATCTGCAGGGTGTCGATATACTGGCCGTTGACGAACACACGGGCGTTCTCGTCTATGACTATGTACCCGTTCGGCAGCAGGATGTCGCCGTTCTGCCCCTTCACATGCCCTCCGTCAGAGGTGACGAGGGTTCCGTCGGGAAGCGTGGTAAAGCTTCCGTCCCTCGTGTACATTTCCGTCCCGTTTACGTCCACGCAGAAGAACCCCTGCCCGTCCATGGCGAGGTCAAGCGTTCCGTTGGTCTGGCGGAAGGTGCCCGGAGAAAAGTCCGTATATATATCGTCAACAAACACGCCCTGAGACACCTGACCCACGGGATAGTCCTTAAACATCCTCATGCCCGGGTCGTGCAGGCGCTTCATCAGTTCTTCCGTGAACGACTGCGATACCACCTGATCGCGTTTATGCCCCGTGGTGTCCACATTGGCGATGTTGTCGGTGACAACATCCATACGGCTCATTTGCGTAATCATGCCAAGCGCGGACGTGTACAGCCCTCTAATCATAACAATCCCCCGGTTCTGTTTTACTGCCTCGGGTTTACCTTGCCCATAGACATATAATCAATATACTTGCCGGTGCCCACCGCCACGCAGGAAATCGCTTCGTCCGCGATGATGGCGTTGATACCGGTTTTTTCTTTAAGCAGCCTGTCAAGACCGTATAACAAACTCCCGCCGCCGGTCATTACGATGCCCCTGTCGGCGATATCGGAAGAAAGCTCCGGCGGGGTTTTTTCCAGTACCATATGAACCGCTTCCACCACGCTCGCGATGGATTCGTGCAGCGCTTCCTGCATTTCCTCCGAAGTCACGGTGATGGTCTTGGGAAGACCGGTCACCAAATTCCTGCCCCGCACGTCCATACACACCGGAACGCTGCGGGTAAACGCCGTGCCGATGTTGATCTTCAATTCCTCGGCGGAACGTTCGCCTATTAATATATTATGCTTCTTACGCATATATCGGATAATTGCCTCGTCAAAATTATCCCCCGCTATTTTAATGGAGGTACTGACCACCGTGCCGCCCAGTGAAATGACCGCAACGTCCGTCGTACCGCCGCCGATATCCACCACCATGCTCCCGCAGGCGCGGGCGATGTCGATCCCCGCGCCGATGGCGGCGGCAATGGGCTCCTCTATGACATAAACCTGCCGCGCCCCGGCTTGGCGCGTCGCGTCTTCTACGGCGCGGCGCTCCACTTCCGTCACGCTCGACGGAACGCACACCGCAATGCGCGGCTTGCGCAAGAGCGGCCTTCCCACGGCTTTGTTGATAAAATACTTCAACATTTTTTCCGTAATGCTGTAGTCGGATATGACGCCTTCCCTCAGCGGGCGTATGGCGACAATATTGCCGGGCGTGCGCCCTAACATACTGCGCGCCTCCTCGCCCACCGCGAGGATGGAGTCCGTATTTTTATCTATTGCCACGACCGAGGGCTCCTGCAATACGGTGCCCTGACCCCTGATGTAAACCAAAACGGAAGCAGTGCCAAGGTCTATCCCGATGTCGGTACCCAACATGAAAGCGTTCGCTCCTTATTTTCCTATGTATATTTTTTGTGCCGAATCAGTTCATTATAGCGTATTAACTGGAAATGGGAAAGAAAATTTACAAGTTCCGCACGCGGAATTCTCTCTCCGCGTCGCGCCGCTGCGCTTTTTTCGCCATGTCTTCCCGCTTGTCGTACAATTTTTTCCCTTTGGCGAGAGCCACGTCCATCTTTATCAGGCTTCCCACAAAGTAAACGCGTACCGGCACGACGGTGTACCCTTCCCGGGTGACCGCCGCGCGAAGCCGGTTTATTTCGAACCTGTGCAGCAGCAAGCGGCGGCGGCGCAGCGGGTCTTTGTTGAACACGTTCCCGTGCTCGTAAGGGCTGATGTGCATCCCTTCGATAAACGCGCTCCCGCCTTCTATGACGACGTAGCTCTCTTTCAAGTTGCAGCGCCCGGCGCGCAGGGATTTTACCTCCGTCCCCGATAGCGAGACGCCCGCCTGGAAAGTTTCCTCTATAAAATAATCGAACTGCGCTTTTTTGTTCTGCGCCACAAGGCGCTGACCGCGCTTTTCCGTGTTGGCTGCCAAAGTTTACACTTCCTTCGGGGGATGATAAAGTCAATGAATTATAGCAAATACGGAGGCTGTTTGATATGGAGTTACTAAAAAAGCGGAAAGTTCGGCCCACGCCGGAGCAAAAGCGCAAAAGGCGTTACCGTTTCTTTCAAATCGGCTTTTTCGTTTTATTGGCAGTGCTCGGGACGACGGTTTTTTTGAATTACGATTACTGGCTCTTTAAAATTTTAATCGCCGACCATTATATCTTCACCGATACGTTGGACGTTTTATACAAAGATGCGGTGGGGGCGGAAAATTTCAAGGGCTATCGCCGGGATTTCGACCGTTTCGTGATCGCCGCCGCCACGGAAAAAATCCGGTCCGTCAACAACGACCGGTATACGAGCCTCTATACCCCGCAGAACTACACCTATCTGGTGGAGGCGGAAAAGTCCGACGCCAAGAACGCTTATTTAAAGGAACTTACCGGCGAGACGGTGTATATGTACCTTCCCAACATTTCAACGGGCACGCGGGAATTTGTGTACGGCAACCGGGAAACGCTTTTGCGGTATAAAAACTTAGTGCTCGACCTGCGGGGGAATTACGGGGGGCTGTTGGCGGACTTTTACAGCGTGGCGGAGCTGTTCACCCCCAAAGGCGCGGTGCTTGGGCATGAAGTGACGCGGCTGAAGTTCCTGACCCACGCGGTAACCGCCACGCGGGACCCTTATTTTTCCTTTGAAAAAATAATTATCTTGCAGGACGCGAATACCGCCAGCGCTTCCGAGGGGCTGATTCTCGCGCTCAAACAAAACGTAAACCATGTGACGACACTGGGGGAAAAGTCTTTCGGGAAGGGAATCGGTCAGGTGAGGCTGCCGCTTACGGGCGGCTACGCGGTAAACGCGACGGTGCTTTTGGTGCAGGGACCGGACGGCAATACCGTACATAACGCGGGAATTATCCCCGACGTAGCGGGGAAACCCGGCGGCGACCTGATTCAACAGGCGTTGGCGTTGGTGGGGCAAGCGCCGTAGGCAACCTGAGTCAAGCGCGGTTGCCGTAAATTTAACATTTTGTTCATACGTTGTTCATTTGTGAAAAGTAGAATAAATAAAAACCGAACAACACTTATTTTGGAGGTATTTATGGCGGAAAACGAAGGCAAACCCTACGACCCCTACGGCTTTTCGGAAATAGAGAGCATACAGCGCGAAATCGAACAGGATTTAAGCGCCGCGTTGCCCAAAGAAGTAAAAGCAGAAGAAACGGCGGAAGCGCGCCCGGAAGAAATTTCGGCGGCTCCGGAAGCCTCGGATAACCCGCCGGCGGAGGAAACAGCGGACGTTACCCCCGCTGAAAGGCAGACGTTTTACCACGAGACCATCAAGCACGACGAACCGGGGCGCGGAAAAAGTATGCGTTCCTGGCGCAGGGCGGTAGCCGCGCTGCTGATTGTCTGCACCCTCGGCACCGGCACCCTCGGCTTCGGGATAGGCGGCGCGATTGCGTTTATGCAGAACCGCTCCGTAAGAAGTATAGAAGTGAATCAAAATGGCGAAAATCCAGACGCGGTGCTCAGCGTGGTCAGCAGCCGCACCGTGTTCAGCGGGGAAGGCACCGGCACGCTCAGGGACGTTATCAATTTGGCAGAGCCGTCCGTGGTGGGCGTAGCCTCTACCTTCGCGGCTTCTTCCGGTGAAAACGTTTTTGGAATGCCGCAGCAGTCGGCTCCGGCGGAAGCTTCGGGGATTATTTTCGCCGAGGACGCGGAAAAAGTGTATATCGCCACCAACAGCCACGTAATCAGCGGCGCTTCCGAGGTTAGCGTCACCTTCTTGGGCGGAACGCCGGTTTCGGCAAGCAAGGTGGGCAACGACGCGGACGCGGACCTGGCGGTAATTTCCGTGGATAAAAGCGACCTGGCGGAAGCGGGCGTTTCGGAAATCAGTATCGCCGTGTTCGGCGACTCCAACGAAATGGAAATGGGCGACATGGTGCTCGCCATCGGCAATGTGTTCGGGGAAGGCAACTCCGCCACGCAGGGCATTGTCAGCGCCAAGGAAAAAACGATACCGTTGGAAAACCGCCAGCTCACCGTTTTACAGACGGACGCGGCGATAAACCTCGGCAACAGCGGCGGCCCGCTGATTAATACCCGGGGCGAAGTAATCGGAATAAACACCGCGAAACTTTCTTCGGACCTTTTCTCGCTTTATCCGGTGGAAGGCGTGGGCTACAGCATATCGTCCAACGTGGCGAAGCCCATACTGGAAGGGCTGATTAATTCCGCCGGGCCTAAGCCGATACTCGGAATTACCGGCGGCACCATGACCGAGGAAATCGCCTCGCAGTTCAACATCCCCGCCATCGGCGTTTTTGTAAGCAGCGTTAACCAAGGCTCCGGCGCGGAAAAAGCAGGCATCGTCCGCACGGACATAATCACCAGTTTCAACGGAAGCGCGGTGTTCACCATTGACCAGTTGATTGCCGAAGTGCAGAAGTGCTCCATCGGCGACACGGTGGAAGTCAAAATCATCCGCGACGGAACCACCTCCATTACGCTGAAAGTGAAACTCGGTGAGGATACTCAAAATAATTTCTGACATTTCGATATTTTCCCCTCCTTTATTTTAAGCGTATGGGTGTCAACCCATACCCGCCGGGCGGACTTGTTCCCCCCGGCGTTTTCTTTGAAAAAGAGCGAATAATACTACGCTGCCCATGTGTGACGGCGCCTTGCGCGTTAAAAGAATTGCTTGCATCTTTGCCTACTAACCGCTATGTTTACTATGCAATGAAAGGCAGGTGCCCGTCATGAAATTTAAATTTCTCAAAAGCCTTTTTTACTTCCTGTGTTTGGCGTTGGGCGTCGTAACGGGAATCATGGCGCTCATGCTCGTTGAGCGGCTTACGGCGAAACCGGCGGCGATTGAGGCAGGCGTATTCGACCCTTACGAAAGCGTCTGGAAAAACCCGAAGAATACGGCGGCGCTCAGCTTAAACTTTTCCCCGTATTTTTCACCGGGCTCAAGCGCGGAATCGGACAGCCCCCTGTCGGAAGCGACTTTGCGAGCCGCGCTTGACGCGGTGCGCCCCTTTGCCGATACCATCAGAACTTTCACGGTCAGCGGGGAAATGGCAAAACTGTACGCCATAAACCGCGAAAGCTACGGTATGCGGGTAATCGCCGGCGCGTGGATCGGGGCGTCTTATACCGGCGAACAGGTGCGGGCGGAACTGGCGCAGCTTGCGGAACTTGCCAACAACGGCCTGATCGACATGGCGATTGTGGGCAGCGAGGGTTTGCTCCGGGGCGACTACACCGAAGACGACCTCATAAAATGGTTCAACGATTTACGGGGAATGCTGAAAAAAGACGTGCCCGTCGGCACTTCGGACTCCGCCGCGGCACTGCTCGGCAGCGGGAAGGTGCTTGCCGCGTCGGACGTTTTGCTTTTCACCTATTACCCGTGGTTCCAAAACGTCCCCGTAGACCGCGCGACGGAAGACTTCAAGGGCATGTACGCCCGCATTAGGGATGCCGCGGGGCAGGACAAACAAATCATATGCAGCGAAAGCGGGTGGAAGTTCGAGGGGGAAGGGATGGGCAATATCCAACCCGACCCGGACGACGCGGCGCGGTACTTATCCGAAATGTACGCCTTCTCCCGCGAAGCGAACTTGGAAATTATTTTTTTCGAAGCGTTTGAGGAACCGTGGAAGGGCGGCGATTCCGGTTGGGGGCTGCTCGATACCGGGCTTGAGCCGCGCCCCGCGGTAAAGGGCATGTTGGATTGGATAGCCACGCTTCGCTAAACAACGCGCGATGAATTTCTGTTTGCCATTCATCCGCTATAATAAGGAAAAATAAAGGTAGGAGCCAATACGGTGGAAGACCCCAACTTTTTCAGGAAACACCGGAAGCTTTTAGTCTTGGTGTTTAGCCTGTTTATCCTGCTTATCGGCTATACGCTGCTTATTATATGGAGGGCGCAAACGCTGCCGCCTCCGGAAGCGACAGAAGCGCTTTCGCCGCCTACAGGCACACCCGCGCCCGTTATCGCCCGCTTGGAAAATGTGGCGTACAGCGTTGGCTCGTCAAACGTCAGCGGGGAAGTCATAGCCGAAGACGCGTCTATGTATCAGGTTATGGTATTTATAAAAACCCATGACGAATACCTCCCGCAGCCCTCCGGCGAAAGCGCCGCCGGCGCGGTAACCGGCGAGGGCGCGTTCAGCATACCGGTAAGCCTGCCCGAAGCGCGGACGCCGGGGTATTTTTGCGTGTTGCTTATGGCTTCCGACTACGACTATGAAGCCGCGAAAGCCCTGGCGTTTGACCGCAACATGAAAGCGTGGGAAATCGCGCGGGAAGACGCGATAGACGAAGTTTGGGATATGCCGACGGCATAAATTCAAGAGGAGGGTCCGGCATGAGAAGAATGTTTTTATTGGCGGCTGTGATGACCGTTTTAGCGGTAGCCGCCGGGTGCGGAAGCGCGCCGCCAAACGGCGCGTCGCAGCCTTCGCTTACCGGGTTGGAAATTTCCGGCTACGGTATGCTGAGCGGAAGCGTAAGCAACGCCGGCGCCGACGACCGGATATATGTTTACCTGACCGGCGGCGAGAGCCATCTTCAGGAATCGGAAACGGAAAACCCCATGTTCCCCATTAAAGACGGCGGCAGGTTTGAAGTGCAGCTGACGGACACAAGCGCGCGCTCCGCCACGGTGTACGTGGCGAACAAGGGAATTAACTTTCACGATTTATCCGTTTTAGAAGCCGGGAGCGTAGCCAAAGCGGAGCGGGACGTTCCGGACATTACGTTTTTTAAAATAGTCTATGACCTCAATTACGAAACGGACGAAACCCCGCCGCAAAGCACCCTAAAATTCGCGGGAAGGCCCGCGAAGCTAACGCCCGACGTACCGAAGCGCGCCGAATATCAATTCCTGGGTTGGAGCCCGAACAAAGGCGACGAAGAACCCAAATACAGCGCCGGAGGGAATTTTGTCGGCGACTATGACGCGACCCTGTACGCCGTATGGGCATATGCCGGCGAAACGCCAAAGCCCGAGCCTTTCGTCCTGCTCGCGGACGACGGCGCCACGACGGACCGGTACCGGAACGTCGCGCTGATGGGTTCCGACAATAACGGAAACGACGGTTCCATTGCCTTCGACACCCACGACACCGGCGAGGCGTACATTGGCGAAGGTTCCGTCCGCATATCGTACACCGCGCCCGCAGACGGGAGCGCACACTGGTCCGGCTTGGTTTTACTTTACGCGCCCGAAATAGAGGATGAGGGCGCTTGGAAGGGAGACCCCGGTGAACTGGGGCCCGACTTGTCAAAAGGTTATACCAAGATAACCCTTTGGGTGAAGGGAAGCGGCGGCGTAGGTAAGATTTTCAGCGAGTACAACGGCGGCGCGCAGGCGTCGAAATTCATTACCTTTACGGAGGAATGGCAGCAGGTGGTGCTGGAAATACCCAAAAACGCCAAATACAACAACATTATGTTCGGCGCAAGTTTTAATCAGGCGAACCCCGGCGAAAAAGGCGGAACGGTGAGCTTTTGGGCGGACGGGCTGCAGTTTGAATAATAAAAAACTTTAAAGGGGGGGTTGACTTTCGAGCTGCTTGAAAGTTTATACTGAAGCCGTTCAAAGAAGTCTTACATAGACAAACGGTTCTTTAATATAGAGAAGTCCCCTCTTAAGATGAAAAAAAGCGGATAATCCCCCTTATCCGCTTTTTTTCGTGCAAAAAACATTTTTACGCTATCCCCCCGGTTAAAAGATACGTACCACCTGCGCGGAGGACCGGTCCCTTGCCAACTGATATTCAGCGCCGGCCTTATAGGCTTCCGCATCAATGGTTAAATCCGTCGCCACCCATTTACCG
>JAISWA010000166.1 GCA_031271275.1 Clostridiales bacterium
ACAGTACCCTTTACAGGAGGCTCGGGCGGATTTTGGACGTATTTCGCCACCACATGGTAGTTGGTCTTCATATCCACGCGCAGCGACTTATCGGTAGCGTTGACCTTGCTTTGGGAGTCCGCCGCTTCATCGGCAAGGCGATTTCCTTGTTCATCATAGGAGCCAAAATACGTAAGGTTAAATCGCGAAGCCGTTTCCGGCGTTAAATTATATAATTCCAAACCGGAGGGAACGGCAGGGGTAGCGTCATTTGGGTACGTATATACGTCCCAACCCAAAAAGGTGTATTCATCAGTCCCCGCCGTTACCTTTTGCGTCACGACCTGCGGAAAACCGTAAGGCACAACATGACCGGAGGTAGAAATGCTATTCTGCACATTTACCGGGTTTTCCGTCGCGCCGCCGTTTCCGCTATCATTCGACGTGTCAACAACTGGGTCGCCGTCACTGTTGTGGGTATAGGTTATGACCTGCGTCGATAGGTTTTGGCTTGTGTTTGTCTTTAAGTACAGGCACGGTTCGTTCATCCCGCCGCCTTCCGCGTCCTCGTCGGTAAAAATCTCAATCCGGTTTTCGCCCGGAGCCAAAAATTCCTTTAAATCCGCGACTTCTGTAGTTTCAAAGTCTATGTAATGACCGTCGGTAAAAGGAAATTTTGCCTTAAATAAAGCTTCTTCTTCCGCAGTTGGCGTCTTGTATTGTCCTGAATGCCAGAACCGTTGATTGGCTATCGCCAATCTTTCTTCATCTTCGCCGTTCCAAGTAATAACAGGTCTGTCCTCGTTGAAGTTAACGCCCCCAAAGAAGCAGAGCATTCCGGTGGGGTACGTTGCATTAATAACCACCACAAACATGCTGTCGTTAATGCCAAACTCCGTCTCGTTGTAATACGCGCCGTTGTTGGCGTCCGTCATAATCTGGCGGTCTTCCCCGCTCAAGCCGAAGGTAAAATACTCCATGTTGTTTATGTCTATCGCTGTAACGTTCAACGTCGTAGTGAAGCGCCTAAGGCTTGTTTTTGTGGATACCGACTGATTCGTATCGCCTTCTTCCGGGTTGCCGAAAGGCGACCAAGTAAACTGATGCAGCCAAGACGCCCATTTCAAACGGGAAGCTTCCTCCGCGTCCATATTCGCCAGCATATTCTGCATGTTATAAGATTTATACATGCCATAGCTGTTGCCGCTGTCCCAAACCTCGCTTGATTCACCGTTAGCATTCCAAGCGTTGTCCTTAACCACCGGCAGCAGTATTTCAGCCTTGGTCGGTGCGCCAAGACCCGACTGACTCGAATCCGCTTTCTGGTACAGCCGGTTCATCTCAGCGATTACGCTTTCATAGTCGTCCCCCTCTATGCTGTAAAGGGACGCTTCCGCGCTTCTTGCCCATTCGACTTTATTTTCGCCGTACACCAAGCTTTGCGCGGCGATGCGGTGTATCTCATGAAAGGTAATGGTAAGCGTGCGGTCGCTGACCGCCGTCACCCGGAAATCGCAGACAGGTTGGGTGCTGCCGTTGAGGGACCACTTAATCGTGTCCGCGTCCTTGTAGGCTATCCCTGTAGGCACTCCCTCATTATTGTATGCGGGATCATATTCTAATCTTGTGCGGTGGGCGTTAACGAGGGTCGTACCGTTATTGGCGTCCCAGGGGTTTGTCGCCGCCGAGTCGTCCAACGACTCCAACATGTATTGCGGGTTGCCCGCCGTATTCGGCGTAACGGTAAAATTAATCTTGGTACCCGCAGGTACGGTGATTTGCGCCGTTTTTACCTCGCCCACTTCGGCGTCTGCGGAGCTTTTCGTTATTACCTTGACGTTAACGGTAACTTGCGTATCGTTAGCGCTCCCTTCCACAATCGCAAGCTCACTATCAAGTTCATACTCTACGTTACCGCCGACCGCGCCCTCAATGCTTCCGGGGCTCGTCTCCGCGTACACCGACCTCGTATAATTCACGCTTCCAAGCACAAGCGCCAACGTCATCAGCGCTGCCGCAAGCTTCTTCCATGTTGACTTTTTCTTCATTTTCATTGCCTCCTCCGCAATCTGAACCATTAAGATGCCGTAAGTGACAGAATTCTTTCCTAATTATATTTTAATTATGTTACAACGCAATTCATTTCCCTAAGCGAAAATTGTTTTGCAAAAATAACCCGTATCGTGAAAAACATATTATCCCCGTTTGCATAAGATATAACTTGCTCAACAGTCAGTATTTAACCTTAAAATTTCCATTTATGAGAAGCGGCGCGGCATAAGTCACCCTGCATCCACCCGTCTTCGCCCATAAAAAAAGACGCTGCCGTCTTTTTATTTTTACACAAAACACGCCGGTTGTGACGTGCTATTCTTATGCTGACTTTTCACCGCATATATAGAATCACCGTCAGCGTGTCCCGGTCTGCGCCGGGCTCCACAAACATAAAGCTTTCCACGTAGTTGCCGCCCGGCGTCAAGTCCCACACAAACTGCAAATCCCGCTGCCAGTCGTAATCAAAAGTCAGGTGGTCGTCCACCCACAGGCTGATGTTCCGCTCACCCGCTTCGCAGGCGGCGGTAATAATCCGCTCCACGTCCGCCAAATTCCCTGCCCGCATCCCGCTGTTGAAATACATGTTGTAAGCTTCGGAATCCGCCGGGGGCAGCCCCGCGTTTACGGGCTGATGCTCGGGGTAGCGCGTCATTTGTTCGTCGGTCAGGTTAAAGTAGGTGTACTGTATCGTGCCGGTCAAATCCGTTTCGCTGCTGTCCCATGTGACGTCGAGGTGGCAGTACCGGCTGCCGAGCTTCACCAAATTCCACGCGTGGGTGTCGCTGTTTACGATATGATTCTCCACCCCGGAAAGGGTGAGCAATACCCAAGCGGCGTTGGCGTAGCCCTCGCACACCGCCGTGCCGTTAAACAGCGCGCCGTAGGCGGTGTAGGGGGTGATGTCGTCGGAAATAATACCGCTTAACCGCTCCTCCTCGGTTTCTTCGTCGAAGCTCACGTTTACGCACAGGTAATCGTGGATGAGTTTTTCCTTTTCATAATCCGTCAGTTTGTCGGGGATATTTTTCTTCACGAAGGCGCGGCACTCGCTCAGCACCTGCGCCTGCCGGGGCGAAAGCTTTTGCTCAAAGCTTGCGTCCTCAAGGGCTTTCCGGATGGCGTAAACCTCGTTGTACGCGAAGTCCCAAACCATGCGCAAATCCCGTTGGGAGCGGGCGCTGTTCAATTCCCATTTGGAAACGCCCGCGAAGTCAAATTCCTCCACGAACGCGTCTAAATCGAAATCCGCGTCTTCATAAACCGTAAGGCTCCCGTCCATGTTTTCGATGGCGGTGCGCAGGGCGTCCGCCAGTTCGCCCGCCGAAGCGGAAACTTCCGCCGGCGGCGCAAAGGCAATAAATAACGCTGTCAGGAAAACGACGGCGTATATTTTGAACCGGTTCAGCATCCCATCACCCGCTCCGCGATTTGCACCGCGTTGGTGGCCGCGCCCTTGCGCACATTGTCCGCCACCACCCACAGGTTTAAGCTGTTCTCGAAGCTCTCGTCCCGGCGTACCCGCCCCGCGTACACTAAATCCGTACCGGCGGCGTGCCGGGGCGTGGGGTAAATGTTATTTTGCACATCGTCCATCAATCGCACCCCCGGCGCTTCCGCCAGCAACCGGCGGATGTCGGCCAGTTCGAAGGGTTTTTCAAAGCTGACGTTAATGGAAAGGCAATGGCCGGTGAAAACGGGCACGCGCACCGTGGTGGCCGTGGCCTTTATTTCCGGCGCGTGCAGCATTTTTTTCGTTTCCGCAATCAATTTGGTTTCTTCCCCGGTGTAGCCGTCCCCGTCGAAGCGGTCGATATGGGGGATGATATTGTGGGCGATGGGGTAGGGGAAGAACTTCGGTTCTTCTCCTTTCAACGTGCCCTCCAGGTCGTTCCAGCCGTTGACGCCCGCGCCGGACACGGACTGGTAGGTGGAATATACGACGCGGCGGATATTATACTTATTATGCAGCGGGTTAAGCACCGTCACGGCGGGCGCGGCGCAGCAGTTGGGGTTGGCGATGATGCCCTTGTGCCAGGCAATATCCGCGCCGTTTACTTCCGGCACCACCAGCGGCACCCGGGGGTCCAGCCGCCAGGCGGAACTGTTGTCCACGACGACGCAGCCCTTCCCGGCGGCCAGCGGCGCGTACTCCTTGCTCAAATCCGATTCGATGCCGAACAGGGCAATATCAATCCCCCGGTCGAAAATCTCCGGGGTGAGTTCCTCAATGACCAATTCCTTCCCGTTAAACGGCACCGTCTGCCCGGCGGAACGCGCGGAGGCGAACAGCCATAAATTTTTAACGGGGGTCTTGCGTTCTTCCAGAATGGCCACAAATTTTTTACCCACCATGCCGGACGCGCCCACCACGGCGCAATTGAACGGCCGGATGCCGCCCATGGTTGATATATCCATTAAAATTTTATCCTTCCCTTTTTACGTTTTCCGCTCCGTTTTTATCCATCACGGACGGACCTCCACATGGTTGTTGATAAATTTATCGTGCACATAATTGGCCGCCTTGTCGGCG
>JAISWA010000253.1 GCA_031271275.1 Clostridiales bacterium
TATCGCAACAATGGAACCGGAGGATGTGGAACTGGTGAAGTTACAGATAAAGGAAATGGCTGAGGACGAATCAAAAATAAACTAATTTGAAACATCCGCGCAGTGTCGGAATGCCGCTGCCGTATTCAGGATGCTTTTTCATACGCATACATTTTACGCGCAGGGCGTGGCGTCAGCCGTTCCCTGCGCGTTTTTTTGTATAGGATGCTTCATAAATCTCTATTAGTTATTGCATTTCAACAAAAAAACGCAGCGCAGGACTCCTAAAACTGTTTTGAATTGCCTAATACATAAAAATTTTTTGTTAGTTATTGGAGACACTGTTAAAAGAGTATTGATATCTTTTGAAATATTTGTTAAATTTGTTTTGCAGTTAAATAAAAATGTTGGGAGGCTTTACAAGTGCGTCAAAGTTTTTGGAAGAAAATTTCCGCGACGGCACTCGCCGTAATCTTGGCGACCGGCATGTTCTATGCGCCGGTATCTGCCGCGGAAGAAGAGACTGTAGTCGAAGAGACTGCGGTTGAAGAGTCTGCAGTAGTAGAACCAGAGGAAACGCCGCAGCAATGGAGCGACTTCAATCTATTAGATGGGGGGGGGGGCGAACCAATTGATGCGAGCTATGTAATGACGCTCGGGGAGCTTGCCACCGCGCTAAGCAGGGCGATGGGTTATACGGAGTTGACGGAAAATACTTACCTCGATTTGCCGGAAGGGCACCTTCACGAAGAAGGCATTTTGATGCTCGCGGCGATGGGGCTGCTTCCGGAAGACGGCTACCTTAATCCCGACATACCCGTCACGCGTATGAAGTTCTTTGAAATCATCGCGAAGGCGTTCGGCATCGCGCCGGAAAGGGGGCAGACGTCGTTTAAAGACAACGCGTCTATCCGTAACGTGAATAAGCGGTTCGTCAAGGCGCTTGAAACCCTCGGTCTTATTTCAGGCGACACGGCGGATATCAGAGGCGCGCTTACATACGGCGCGTTCCTTGAGGTCTTCGACAAATTCTTCGGCCCGCCGGTTGTTTCGCCGGGCGAGCATACCGGCGTTATAGACGGAAACCTGATGGTCAACGGCGAAGGCATTTCCCTTGCCGGTATGACCATTAACGGCGATTTGTTTATTTCGGCGGCGGACGGTTCAATCGACCTTACCGGCGTGACCGTAACCGGGACGATACATATCGTCGGAACCTCCGAAGTCAATTTGACGGACGTTAACGCCGCCGGGATGGTGCTGACATCCCCGGGGTTAAGCGTGAGCGCTTCGGGCGATACCCGTCTCGGGGTTGTCAGCGTCAAAAGAGACGTGGCTATCTCGAGTACCGTACCGGGCGGCGCGCCTATCGCCGATAAGCTGGAAATCACGCGGGACGTGGAAAACGTCAGCATCGCTTTGGAAGGCGTTAACATCACCGCGCTGGACAATAAGAGCAAAGGCGTTGCTATGACCGGCAACGCTCACTTTGACACTTCCGCCAACTCGAGCCGGTTCAGTAAAGACAGCACGGTTGTAATTGGCGGGAATAGAGTGGCTTCCGCACCGTCGTCATCTTCATCCTCGTCCTCGACGGTCAGCGCTCCGCCAAACAGCGGAAGCAGCAGCGGAAGCGGAAGCAGCACGCCGAGCTACGGCGGCGGCGAAACCAAACCGCCGGTGGTTCCGCAGACACCCAATGAAAAGAAGCTTATCGTATATTTCAATAACTGGTCGGGGCAGCGGGTAAGCGATTTACCGTGGGATAGGCTGTCCGCCATCAACCACGCCTTCTGGAAGATAGATCCAAGCGGCGACGGGAAATACCCCATCGTTCCCTCCGGCAACACCCAAGAGCAAAACGACGCGTTCTTTGCCGAGTATGAGACCTATATGGCGGAGTACCCGAACGTTGACGTATTCATTTCCGTCGGCGGTTGGAACGATACGAAATGGTTTGCCGAAATGGCTTCCACGGAAGCGGGAATGCAGTCGTTCATCGACTCCTGCGTCGAGGCGTTGGATAAATACCCGTTCATCGGCGGTATCGATATCGACTGGGAATACCCCGGCGTTTCGCGTAACGGGGAAGGCGTGGGCTTCCAGGGCGGCCCGGCAGACAGGGCGAACTTCACCGCGCTTATGAAGGGTATGCGCGAGGCGTTTGACGCCGCGGGCCACGCGGATAAGCTTATTTCCTTCTGTGCGCCTTCAAGCGTAAACAACATTTATAACGGCCGCGCCGAGTATGACTACGCGGCGGTAGCCCCTTATGTAGATAGAATCAACATCATGACCTATGACATGTCCGGCAGTTGGTCGCCCGGCGCTTACCATCAGGCGGGGCTTTACCCGGGCCCGTACATGGAAGGCGAAGGCGTCAGCGCTTCCGAAGTCGCGGAGCATTTAATCGGGTTGGGCGTTGACCCTGGCAAGATTAACATCGGTTCCCCGCTTTACTCCCACGGTTGGTCTGTGCCGAGCAGCGTAACCGAAGGCACCGACGCGCAAATCGCGGCGGGGGCGTTGGGTCAGCAGAAAACTGAAAACGTTAGCGACAAGCAATGGTACGATTTAAGGGCGTTGGAGCTTACCGAAGGTTGGGTAACGGGTTACGACAGTGTTTCCGGAGCCGCGTACCTGTACAATGTCAATCCCTCCTCGCCTTCGTATCAAAGCTTCCACTCTTACGAAAGCTACCGCTCCATTCAGGCTAAGACCAATTACATCAACAGCATGAATTTGGGCGGCATTATCGTTTGGGATACCGCGGGCGATTCCGAAAACTTCGCCATGATTTCCCGTATGGCAAAGGGTCTCGGTATTTGGGACGGCGAACTGCCGGAATACAATCCCGACCCGGTTATCGAGAAAGGACCGTATGTAGGTTTTTGGAACGCGACAAGAACTTGGAACCCGGGCGATTTTGCGATATATGAAGGTAAGGTATGGAAATGTATTGTAACAGCTGCGGATGGGCAATATCCGGGAGCGAACTGGGGTTTCTGGGCAGGTCCGGCTTGGAATAACGAGCAGGCGATAGGCATTGAAAAAGATTTATTGACCATTCCGAAATTAACCATACCCGCATGGAGCGCTGAGGAAGATTATCCGTTGGGCGCGGTGGTGCGGTATGAGGGCGACCTTTACAAGTGCATAGCCGACAATGCGGCAAGCGACGGCGTCAACCCCGCAGACACGGATTATTGGGAAGCGTATGACCCGACCACCGCCGAAGCCCCGGTCATCCCGCAGGCTAACCCGGTGGGGAAATGGAACGCTAGTTATTCCTATAAGCAAGGGGACGTAGTTATCCATAACTACAAGGTTTGGAAATTTGTACCCTCAGCAGCGGGCGGCATTGG
>JAISWA010000206.1 GCA_031271275.1 Clostridiales bacterium
GAGCCGAAATTAAGCCGGTCGGCGATTTCGCTGAAGGATAATACCCGCTCGCTGATAAGCCGCTGAGCTTCGGAAATCTTCATATTAATATAGTCCTCCATGATGGATTCCCCGGTGTACACGCGGTACAGGCGCGTCAGATAGCTCTTGCTGAAGCAGACTTTCTCCATAATGTCGTTTAGGCTTATATCGTTGTACAAATTTTCACTCAAAATCTGCCGCACCGATTCCACGATGGTGTTCTCGCCCTGCCGCTTCGCGCTGTCTGAGGCGCGGTTCTGACGGGCGGTGTCCGCGCGGTTTTGAATCAGGGAAATCAGCAGCAGTTCTACATAGTTCTTGAGCACCTGCCGGCAGGCGAAAGGCGGCGCTTCCACGAAGCGTATTTCCTTCTGGTGTATTTCGTCCAACGGGCCGTCGAAGCTGCGCTTTGCCGTGGAGAGTATTCGCGCGAGCAGTTCCTTTTCCGTCTCGTTAAAAGCAATCAGCTTGTTTTCAAAAAAGGCTACGGCGGGGCTTTCGCACACGAAGGTCAGTATCGCCACGTTGGCGTATTTATTCTGCGCCCATATATTATGGTATTCCCCCGGTTTGTGAAAAATGGCTTCCCCCTCTTTTAAATTAAAGCCCTGCGCTTCCGCAAGGGCGCCGGTCTCGCCTTTGTCCACATAGACCATTTCCCAAAAATCGTGCCGCTCGCCCGTAAAAGCGAAATCGCGGCTGTACTTGATATAGTGGATGGTGATGATTTGGCTTACGTCGATGGTCACTTCCAGTTCCGTAGGCGTAAACGCGCCAAGGTCTTTCATAGGTAGCCGCTCCCTTGGGGCAACCTCTCTTTGAGGTTGCTTGAGGCAACCTCCTTTATGGATGAAACGGTCGCTGCGGATTTTTTGCCGATGCAAAAAATCCACTCGTGCGGGCGTTCGCTTCGCGCTCGTCCTCCTCGCGCCCGTTTCTTTCCGAATTTGTAGAGGTTGCTTGAAGTCATTTCACTGCATTATAGCCGCGCCTGCCCCGGCGTAGTAGCCCTTTGCGAAAAAAATAAAGCATTGCGTATAAATACCGCCGCTAAAATATAGTATAGGATGAGAAAAAACTTTCGGAGGCAGTTATATGAGCAAACCGGTTTTGGTGGTAATGGCGGCGGGTCTGGGCAGCCGTTACGGTGGGCTTAAGCAAATCGCGCCGGTGGACGGGGACGGCCATATTATTATGGACTACGCGGTTTTCGACGCCAAGCAGGCGGGGTTTGAAACGGTAATCTGCATTCTCGCGCCGGGGATGGAGCAGGATTTCCTCGATATCGCGGGAAACCGTATGGGAAAGCGCTTGGACTTGCGGCTGACCGTCCAACGGTTGGAAGACCTGCCCGCGGGCTTTACCGTCCCCGAGGGGCGCGCCAAGCCCTGGGGCACCGCCCACGCGGTATTGAGCGCGAAGGGGTTGGTTGACGGGCCCTTTGCCGTCATTAACGCGGACGATTATTACGGCCCGGAATCCTTCCGCTCCATTTACGGCTTCCTTTCGGCGCAGACGGGAAACAGCCACGCCATGGTCGGCTATAAAATCGAAAACACCCTCACCGAAAACGGCCACGTGGCACGGGGCGTGTGCAAGGTCAGCGGCGGGAAGCTGACGGAAATTGTGGAGAACACCCGTATTGAAAAACGCGACGGCGGCGCGGAAAGCTTCCTTGAGGACGGAACTATCGTGTTCCTGCCCGACGGGACTATTGTTTCCATGAATCTTTGGGGCTTCGGCGCGTCCATGATGGAGGAAGCGGAAAAACGCTTCGCGGGCTTCCTGACGGAACACCTGCCCAAGAACCCGCTCAAGGCGGAATATTTTCTGCCCATGGTGCCAAACGCGCTGATGCAGGAGGGCAAAGCCGAAATATCGGTGTTGGAAACTTCGGAAAAATGGTACGGCGTAACCTACGCGCAGGACATGCCCACGGTGCGCGCGGCTTTGGCGGCGCGACGCGAAGCGGGCAAATACGCGGATATGTGGTAGGAGGCAGGCATATGATAGCGAACATGGAACAGGCAAAATCATTCCAACTGGACGGCGAGCCCATTTACTGCGACCGCTACGGCAACGGGCATATTAACGAAACCTATCTGCTCGTGGATTCCACCGCCCGGGAATACATTCTGCAAAAAATAAATAAAAACGTATTCAAACAGCCGGACAAGCTGATGGAAAACATTGCGGCGGTGACGGGTCACCTGCGCAAGGCCGCCGCGTCCCACCGGGAAACCCTGCGGCTGATTCCCACGCGGGAAGGGCAGAACTGGTTGGTGGACGGCGGCGGCGAATACTGGCGTTTGTATGAGTTTGTCACCGACAGCTTTTGCTTGGAGAAAACGGAAAATCAGGCGGATTTCCGGGAAAGCGCGCTGACCTTCGGGCGGTTCCAACGGCAGTTGGCGGACTTCCCCGCCGACCGGTTGCACGAGACCATCCCCCGCTTCCACGACACGCCCAACCGTTACGCCGCGTTTAAAGCCGCAGTAAGCGCCGACAGCCACGGACGGGCAAAGGAAGTGCGGGCGGAAATAGACTTCGCCCTCGCTCGGGAAGAATTCGGCGCGGCGCTGATGAATTTGTCGGGGAAGGGTGAGCTTCCCCTGCGGGTCACCCACAACGACACCAAGCTGAACAACGTGCTGTTCGACCGGGAAAGCCGCCGGGGGCTGTGCGTCATTGACCTGGACACGGTAATGCCCGGGCTTATGGCCAACGACTTCGGCGATTCCATCCGGTTCGGCGCGAGCACCGCCGCCGAGGACGAACGGGATTTGTCCAAGGTAAATTTTTCCCTGCCTTTGTATACGGCGTACACGGAAGGCTTCCTGGAAGCCTGCGGCGAAAGCGTGACGGACTGCGAGCGCGCGCACCTGCCCCACGGCGCGGCCATCATGACACTGGAATGCGGGATACGCTTTTTGGCGGACTATCTTTCCGGCGACGTTTATTTCAGGACAAGCAGGCCGGGGCATAATCTCGACCGGTGCCGCACCCAGTTTAAACTGGTCGCGGACATGGAAAAAGCGTGGGACGAGATGAGGGAGATTGCGCAGCGCTTTTGAAAGCGATGAATAACCCCTTAATATTCTCATAAGGTTTTGAGGCTCTTGCCCGGCGCTTACTTCTTTCAAAACTGTAAGACCCTCGAAAGTACCACGAAAGATTCCTGTGTTAAAGTCTGTGTGCGGGGAAATCCCCGTTACGCAGACTTTTTTATGTCATAGGAAACTGCTTGATTCCGGCGTTCCATTTTGAAGCCAACGGAACGCGCAAGGTACAGTTTCCTATGACGAATTGCGGAGAAAAAGCGGCGGAGCCGCTTTCTTATTTGGAGGAAACCAATGAACATTTTACAAACCCAATCCCTCAAAAAATACTACGGCAGGGGGGACACCGCCGTGCGGGCGTTGGACGGCGTGGATTTTTCCGTGGAGGAGGGCGAGTTCGCCGCCATCGTCGGCACGTCCGGCAGCGGAAAGTCCACGCTGCTGCACATGCTCGGCGGGCTTGACCGCCCCACGGGCGGAACCGTTACCGTGGGCGGGAAGGATATTTTTTCGTTAAAGGAAGAAGAACTGACGATTTTCCGCCGCCGCAAAATCGGGTTCGTTTTCCAAAGCTACAACCTCGTCCCGGTGCTTAACGTGTACGAAAACATCGTGCTTCCCGTTGAACTGGACGGAAACAGCGCGGACGCCGCTTACGTAGAGCAGGTGATTGCGACGCTCGGGCTTTCCGAAAAGAAGCGCAGCCTGCCTTCGCAGCTCTCCGGCGGGCAGCAGCAGCGCGTGGCAATCGCCCGGGCGCTTGCCACCAAGCCCGCGATTATCCTCGCGGACGAACCCACCGGCAACCTGGACAGCAAAACAAGCCTCGACGTGATGGGCTTGCTGAAAGTCAGCGGGGAAAAATTCGGCCAGACCATTGTGGTGATTACCCACAACGAGGAACTGGCGCAGATGTCGGGGCGAATCATCCGCATTGAGGACGGGAAAATCGTGTCAGCCGGGGGTGTCGCCCGTGCTTAAAGTCGGCAACCGCAAAGTGATCGCCCGTCTCGCCAACCGCTCCCTTTTCGCGGCGAAGCTGCGCAACATGATGGCGGTCTGCGCCATCGCGCTGACGGCGGTATTGTTCACCACCCTTTTTACCCTGGGCATCGGTTCCGTCGAAGCGTTCCAACAGGCGACCATGCGGCAGTCCGGCGGCAGCGGGCACGCCAGTGCAAAATATATCGACGACGGGACCTTTGAAAAAATCAGCCGGCATCCCTTGGTGAGGGAAATTTCCTACAACCGCATCCTCTGCGACAGCGTGGACAACCCGGAACTGCTCAAACGCCGGGGGGAACTGTGGTATCACGACGACGCCGGTTTGCGGCACAGTTTCAGCGAGCCGACCGCCGGGAGCAAACCCGTCGCGGAAAACGAAATTATTATGGACACCCAAACCCTGCGGCTCTTAAACGTTCCGCAGGAAATCGGCGCGAAGGTAAAATTGCTGCTCACCGTAAAAGGCAGGCAGGTGGAGCGGGAATTTGCCCTTTCCGGTTGGTGGGAGGCGGACCCGGCGTTTAACGTGAGTTCCTTGATTGTTTCCCGGGCGTATGTGGACGCGCACCTGAGCGAATTGGAAAACACCTACGAACAGGATTGGTCCATGGCAGGGACCGTCCACGCCTACGTCATGTTCGGCAATACCTTCGGGATGGAGGAGAAATTTAACCGGGTGCTGACGGAAAGCGGCTTTAACGCCACCGACCCGGAGTCGCCGGATTATGTGGAGGGCGCTGTCAACTGGGCGTATGTTTCGGCGGGGTTCGGCGGCGACCCGGTGGCTACGGGCGCGGTAATCGTCGGCGCGCTGCTGATTATTTTTACCGGGTATCTGATTATCTACAATATTTTTCAGATTTCCGTGCTGCGGGATATCCGGTATTACGGGCTGCTTAAAACCATCGGCGCCACGGGCAGGCAGATTAAGCGCATTATCCGCCGTCAGGCGGCGGCGCTGTCCGCCGTGGGAATACCCGTAGGGTTGGCGCTTGGTTTTTTTATCGGCGCGGGGTTGGTGCCGTTGGTGCTTGATATTTCCCATTACGCCGGCGCAAAAACGGAAGTGTCGGCGGACCCTTTGATTTTTACAGGGTCGGCGCTGTTCGCCGCGTTTACGGTGTGGATATCCACCCGGAAGCCGGGGCGTCTCGCGGCGAAAGTTTCCCCGGTGGAAGCCGTGCGCTACACCGACGTGGAAACGGGCGGCGGGAAAAAAGAAAAGCAGTCCGCGAACGGCGGCAAACTGTACAAGATGGCGCTTTCCAATCTGGGCAGAAATAAAAAGCGCACGGCGTTGGTGCTGACCTCCCTTTCCCTTAGCTTAGTGCTGCTTAACACGGTGTTTACCCTGTCTCAGGGGGTGGACATGGATAAATATTTGTCCAAGTTTGTGGACACGGATTTCCTGTTCGCCCACGCCGATTATTTTAACAACCGTTATTACTCCGCCGAAAACGCCGTAAGCGAGGAGGATATCGCGGCGATAGAGGCGCAGCCGGGGTTTGAGGCGGGAGGCCGCCTGTACCAGACCGCTTTGGAATACTTCACCGTGGAAGATAAAAGCTATGATTTGGATTACAACAGAGGCGCGGACGGGTTCCCCTTCATCGAAGTGTACGGGTTGGACGACCTTCCGCTAAACCGGTTGGAAGTGGTGGCGGGTGAAATCGACAGGGAAAAATTGAAGTCGGGCGGCTACATTCTGCAAGGGGTGGCGTTGGACGATTACGGAAGGCCGCAGACGGAAGCGCTGCCGTTTAGCGCGGGGGACAAAGTGGTGCTGCACAACCACCGCCTGATTTCGCCGGAAACGGAGGAAACGGAATACACCACGCAGGAATATGAAATCATGGC
>JAISWA010000009.1 GCA_031271275.1 Clostridiales bacterium
TGCGAAAAAATAGACGAAGCCCAACAGAAAACCGGCGACACTTTAAAAATCAAGGCGCTGCTTTCCGGCGTAAAAGACGATTACCTGAACTTTAACGAGTTGGTGGAAGGCGAAAGCGAGGAATTTACCCGGCCCACCGGCAGCGACGCGCCCATCAGCAAAGAGATTATGATCGCGTATTTCACCTCGGGAACCACCGGTATGCCCAAAATGGTAGCCCACGATTATTATTATCCCCTGTGTCACCTGACCACGGCGCGGTTTTGGCACGGGTTGGACGAAACCGATTTGCACCTGACCGTGGCGGACACCGGTTGGGCAAAAACGTCCTGGGGGAAAATTTACGGTCAGTGGATTTGCGAGTCCGCCGTATTCGTGTACGACTACGACAAGCGTTTCACGCCTTCTGATTTCCTGACGCTTATCGACAGGCACCAAATAACTTCCTTCTGCGCGCCGCCCACCATCTACCGTTTTTTAATCAAAGAAGATTTGTCAAAGTTCTCGCTTAAATCCCTTAAAAAATGCACCATCGCGGGCGAGCCCCTTAATCCGGAAATTTATTACCAATGGCTGAGCGCCACCGGCTTAAAACTCCGCGAGGGCTACGGCCAGACGGAATGCACCATCATGGTGGCGACCACCGTTTGGACGGAGCCCAAGCCGGGCTCCATGGGCGTACCTATGCCGGGAACCAACTGCGCGATTATGGACGCCGACGGGAATTTATGCGAAGCGGGTATAGAGGGCGAGCTGTGTATGCCTGTTCCCGATATTAACAACAGGCCCCTTGGGCTTTTCATGGGCTATTTCCGCGACGAGGAAAAAACGCGCTCGGTTTTGGCAAACGGGATTTACCACACCGGCGACGCGGCGTGGCGCGACGAGGACGGTTACATTTGGTTCAAGGGCCGCAACGACGACATCATCAAAAGTTCCGGTTACCGTATCGGGCCCTTTGAAGTGGAAAGCGCCCTGTTGGAACACCCCGCGGTAATGGAAACCGCCATCACCGGCGTTCCCGACCCCGACCGGGGCTTTAACGTAAAGGCGACCGTCGTACTCGCGAAGGGCTATTCCCCTTCCGACGCGCTTAAAAAAGAGTTGCAGGACCATGTGAAAAAAGTGACCGCGCCGTATAAGTACCCGCGTATCGTGGAGTTTGTGGCGGAACTGCCCAAGACCATCAGCGGGAAAATCCGCCGGGTGGAAATACGCGAAACGGATTTGCAAAAAAAGGAAGAACTTAACGCGCAGGTTTTGGAAATTTCCGCCCGTATAAAAGAAATGCGGGAAATTTCCGGCTGTTCCCCGGAGGAAATGGCAAAAGAGCTTGGCGTTGACGTAAAAACGTATGAAAAATATGAAACCTACGGCGAGAATATTCCCATCAGCGCGCTGTACCACATGGCGAACCTTTTTAAAGTGGACATGTCGGAAATATTAACCGGGCGCTCGCCGCGCATCGACACTTACTGCATCGTGCCCGCGGGGCAGGGCTTAAAAACGGAGCGCTACCCCGGCTACGACTTCCGGCGGTTGGCCCATAAATTTATGCACAAGCTGATGGAACCCATGATTGTTAACGTAGACCCTGCGGAGGGCGACCCCGAACTGGTTACGCACAAGGGGCAGGAACTTAACTACGTGTTGGAAGGAAGCGTTCAGGTAATTTTCGACGACAAGCGGCTGCTGTTGGAACCGGGCGACTCCATTTATTTCAACCCCGCGTACCCCCACGGGCAAAAGGCGATGAACGGGAGACCGGCGAAGTTTTTGACGGTGATTGCGGAATAATACGGACGTATGGAGGGCGACAAAGGAAAGCGCACCTTTCAGGGGACGCGTTTTTGGGGTTTGAGCGGGCGATAAGCTGAAAAGGGAATACGGCAATAGGGAGGATAAAATTGATGAGTTGGTTATCCAAGCACATTACAGCAGCGGACATAAGCCTTGGTAAGCATATTAAGCAGCGCAGAAAGGAAGCGCATGAATCATAACGCGTGGGGTAACATTAAGCCTGCGGATTACGACGCGCACATGTCGCACCCTGATGTTGCGCAGACGCAGATGCTTAACCGCATAATAAAAGAACAGTTTGAACTGATACGGCGGGAAAAAAGTTCAGATTCATGCGCCGCGATACTCGGTATAACAAACGGAAACGGATTGGAACATGCCGCCGCTTGCGGTGTCGCGAAAATCGTCGGCATTGACATCAACGAGGCTTTTCTCAATGAGTGCAAGGCGCGTTATCATTACTTGGAATCCAGTCTGAAGCTATTTCAATTAGATTTAACGGCGGAGGCGTCAAAATCAATTGAGATACTTTCGGAATGTGATTTGATTATAGCCAATTTAGTGATTAAACATATACGCCTCGACTCTTTCACAAGCATTATCGCGGGATTACCCAAGCGTCGCCGTATTGTCTCTTGCGTAATACAGGTAAATCCCGATGGAATCGCCGTTTCACACTCAGGGTTTGAACATGCCTTTGATGAAATCGGAAAGCAAGAAGAAGAAGAAAACGAAGAACGGATTAAACAATCCATGGAGGAGAATGGATTTACACTGGCGAATCGCGTTACCTATGATTTACCGAACGGAAAATATTGTCAGAATGGATTTTCTTTAAGACACGCCATAAGAACCCAACGTCTGACTTTCAATCCCATATAAGGAGACATTTCTATGCTTTTATCCCGGTTCCTTCCCCGCACCGACTTCACTTCCTACGAAGATTTTAAACAAAACTACCGCGTAGCCATCCCCGACAACTTTAACTTCGCTTTTGACGTAGTGGACGAATGGGCGAAAACGGACGCCGAAAAAAAGGCGTTGGTTTGGTGCGACGACCACGGCGGGGAAAAAACGCTGACCTTCCGTGAAATTTCCCTGCTTTCCAACAAAGCGGCGAATTTTTTCTTACATATCGGGCTGAAAAAAGGCGACGCCGTCATGCTGATACTTCGCCGCCGGTGGGAATTTTGGGTGTGCGCCGTGGCGCTGTGCAAGCTCGGCGTGGTTTTTATCCCCGCGTCCATGCAGCTTACCCACAAGGATATCGCCTACCGCGTAAACAAGGCGAACGCAAAGACCATCCTCCACGTAAACGACGCGTTTGTAAATTCCCAAATAGCGCGGGCGCTGCCGGATTGCCCCGCTTTAAAACCTACCATTTCAGTAGGCGCGGCGGATTTTGCGCAGGACTCAAACCCGGACGTTTACCGGGCTCCCATACATTTTAACACCGAAATCGAGCGTTTTTCCGACGAATTTTTACGGCCTGCGGGCGATGGCGCGACGAAAAACGAAGATGTCATGTTCCTGTATTTTACCTCCGGCACGACGGGTATGCCCAAGATGGTGCGGCACAATTACACCCACCCCCTGGGGCAGATTGTCACGGCGAAATACTGGCAGCAGGTGCGGGATGGCAAGCTGCACATGACGGTTTCCGATTCCGGTTGGGCGAAATTCGGTTGGGGGAAAATTTACGGTCAGTGGATTTGCGGCGCGGTGATTTTCGCCTACGACATGGACAAGTTCGTCGCGGCGAAGCTGTTGGAGAAACTGGAGGAATACAAGGTGGCGACTTTCTGCGCGCCGCCCACTATGCTGCGGTTTATGCTGCTTGAGGATATCAAGAAGTACGACCTTTCAAGCATCGCCCATTGCTGTATCGCGGGCGAGCCCCTTAACCCGGAGGTTTTCAACCAATGGCGCGCCATGACCGGGCTGAAGCTGTACGAGGGCTTCGGGCAGACGGAGAGCAGTGTGCTCATCGCCAATTTCCAGTGGTTTAAGCCCAAGCCGGGTTCCATGGGCAAGCCCTCGCCCCTGTACGACATTGATATTATCGACGGGGACGGGAACCCCTGCGGCGACGGCGACGAGGGGGAAATCGTCGTCCGTAATATTGACAAGGGGCTGCCCTGCGGGTTGTTCACCGGATATTACAACGACAAGGCGCTGACGGAGGCGGTGTTCGCCAACGGGAACTACAACACCGGCGACGTGGCGTGGCGGGATTCCGACGGGTATTACTGGTTTGTGGGGCGCAGCGACGACGTGATCAAGTGCTCGGGCTACCGCATCGGGCCCTTTGAGGTGGAGAGCGCGTTAATCGAACACGAGGCGGTCATCGAATGCGCGGTCACCGCCGCTCCCGACCCCACCCGGGGGCAGGTGGTTAAGGCGACGGTGGTGCTGCGGAAAGAATTCGCGCCTTCCGACGCCCTTAAAAAGGAATTGCAGGAGCATGTGAAAAAAGTCACCGCCCCGTATAAATATCCGCGTATCATCGAATTTGTGGACGAGCTTCCCAAGACCGTGAGCGGGAAAATAAAACGCGCGGAAATAAGAGCGGCAAACGCGGCGAAGGAATAAAGTGTATCTGAAAAATATATATTTACGGGGAGAGGATATATAGCGAATCAACTTAAAAACACCGCGCCTGTCATTCTGAGCGAAGCGAAGAATCCTTGGGATGACACTCATTAAGTGGCCATAGCTATATATAACGGGAGAGTTCTCGATATGGACGTATCTTTTGCTACCTATGCGGCTTCCAAAAGGGATTTGATCTGCAATTATCTTCTGGCAAACAGCATACGGGACTTCGCGGGGGATTTATCGGGCGTTCCTTTACGGGTTTATATACCGTCGAGCGTCGATATGCAAAAAGAGATAGCGCGGTTTGCGGCGCTTAATGTTATATTCGCGCGATACCCAAAGGCGGGGCGTTTCCCCTACGCTTTCAAATCGGCTGCCGCCTCCGCCTGTGAGGCGGACGTAAAAGAAGGTGCCGTAATCTGGTTGGACAGGCATATGATTATTCCAAGCCCCTGTGCGGGGGCGCTGCTTGACCCGCGGGAGCGGTTCGCCTACCTCCGCGCTTCTGCGGAGGAACCCGCCGGCATGTGGGCGGCCGCCTGTAAAATCGCGGGCGTGGACGAATCCGCGCTGTTTCCGGTGCATACGGTTTTTTCGGCGGGGCATTTCAGTTTTCGGGCGGAGGCGGGCATCATGGGTGAGTGGGACGCCTTGTTTAACGAATTGGCGGGGCATCCGGACATGAAAATTTTCTTCGATGATTATTCCAAAGTTTCCCTGCACGAAATCGCGCTTACATTGGCTGTTTTAAAGAACCAAGATAAGAATACCTTGAAACCCCTTCCGGCATTCTATGGTTATCCGACGCATCTTCATGAAAAGATGGAAAAGAAATATCAGGCAAAGGAAATGGATGTGCTGCATACGGCATTCTATTCCTGCAATAACGGCGTTAAACCCAATATGCCGGTTATGAAACCGCTCATGGAATGGCTGAGGGGTAAAGTAAGCGAATACAACGGCGACCGTTGGCGATGATAGCACATGAAAGGGTAATCGGCTTCGTAATGGATAAAAACAAATTCCTGAAAAGCCTCCCCGACCCGGAGGACAAACTTTCATTCGCCAAAGCGTTTGACCGTTTTGAGACATGCCGCGTAAAACATCTCCCCACCTTTACGGATTTTTTGGACCCGGCGAGGGGGGAGAAATTTTTGCGCGTTTTTGAAAAAGAGGCGGAGGTTTTCGTCCGCGCTTTCGGCGGGTATGGGGACGCGGAGCGGAAAATGCTCGGGTTCGCCGCGCATGAAATTCCGCCGGAGGAAGCCTTCCCCGTCGCCCCGCTCACCGTCACTTTCAACGAGCGCTTCTCCAAAGCGCCAAGCCACCGGGACTATCTCGGCAGCATTCTCGGGCTGGGTATTGACCGCGCGAAAATTGGCGATATCCGGATTGGCGAAAGCGGCGCGGTTATTTACGCCGCGTCGGAAATCGCGGAATACATCGCTGAAAATTTAACGCGCGTCGGGCGCGTTGCGGTGAAAATTTCCGCCGGAGGGGCATTGCCCGGGCTGCGCGAAAGCGGCGCGCAAGTGCGCGTTACCGTGGCGTCCCTGCGCCTTGACGCGGTGGTGAGCGCGGCGTTTCATATTTCCCGGGGGAAATCCGCCGCGCTTATCGAAGGGGAAAAAGTCTTCGTCAACTGGAAGCCCGTTCTAAACGGCGCGAAAACGTTAGCCGAAGGCGACGTGGTTACGGCGCGGGGGCTCGGGCGCGTTAAAGTGGAGGGCGAAGCCGGCCGGACGAAAAAAGACAGGGTTTCGGTGATAATAACAAAATATTGAACCGCAGCGCGTTTTATTCCAACTCCTCCGTGTACGGAATACCGTCCCGCACATACCCGTCGGAGCGGTAGAATTTCCAGACCGTGCCGCCGCCTTTTTCAGTGTATTCGACATTGAATACCTGCCCTTCTTCCACGTCCATGGGATAATCATCATAAGGCAGAACCTGACCGCTCTTGGGCATATCCTTGAAGTCATTATAAGCGTCTTCAAACCGCCAGAATTTCCGGCTTGTAAAG
>JAISWA010000134.1 GCA_031271275.1 Clostridiales bacterium
AATGAAAAAACATCATTGCCGTTGGAAGTTTTACCTACCCGTATGGTCATCGGGTCGGTATTAATCCCCATTGAATACTCCGGCTCGTCACCGTTGAACCAGGTGCAGGCGCTTCTGCCTTCCGACGACCATATTTCAGTTGAGGGGGCGGCACCGGTTACCGTCGGCGAAGCGGCTTTGCCGCAAGCCGTGAGAAACGAAACAAATAAAATGAGCGCAAAACAAACCGTACTTTTTTTGAGCATCCAATAACCTCCGAATAGAAATGGAAATGCCGTTCACATATCCTTTGCCTGAAAACAGGCTTTGTGCTAAATTAAAAAACAAACTTCGGAGGTTGTCAATGAATCTTTTGGAAACCGGGCGGTTAATTCTGCGACCGTATGCGCAAGAGGATTTGCCCGACTATCACCGGCTGATGTCCGACAGGGAAAACATGTATTTCCTAAGCGACATCGCGACGGACACGTTGGAAGAATCCCGCGAAAGCTTGAACGCGGCTATTGAAGTGAACGCCCGAAACAAGGCGCGGCGTTTTTGCGTCGTACTGAAAGAATCCGCGAGGCTTATCGGCGGGGTGGGTTATGAAATTCAAGCGGTTACGCCCGCGGGAAAGATTGCGGGGCCGATGGGTTGGTTTATCCTGCCGGAATTTCAAAACAGGGGCTATATCACCGAAGCGGCGGAAAAAGTCTTGGAGTTCGCGTTTTTACACGACGGCTGCGTGAGAATCTTTACCGGGTGTTACAAAGAAAACCTTCCGACGCAGAGCGTCATGCGAAAGCTCGGGTTCAGGAAAGAAGCGGAAAGAATCGAATCCCAGTGGCACGACGGGAAGATGAAAACGAGACTGGAGTTTGCGATAAATAAAAACGAATACAAAACCGAAAGGTGAATCCTATGGTACGCGTCACAATTAACGGAACGGAAATTTTAGTCGGCGAAGGCACCACCCTTCTCGCGGCGGCGCGGGAATTGCAAATAGAAATCCCCACGCTGTGCCACGACGACAGGCTGAGCCCTTACGCCGCCTGCGGACTTTGCGTGGTGGAAGCGGAGGGCGCGCCGAAATTATTGCGGGCGTGCGCGACGGCGTGCGCGGACGGCATGGTTATACATACCCATTCCCGCCGCGTGACGGAAGCGCGGAAAACTTTATTGGAATTTTTGCTTTCCAACCACACCGGCGACTGCCGCCCGCCCTGTATGCTCGCCTGCCCCGCCAACACCGACTGTCAAGGCTACGCGGCGCGTATCGCGAAAGGCGAATACGCCGAAGCCGTTAAGCTCATGAAAGAAGCCCATCCCCTGCCCGCCTCCATCGGGCGCGTATGCCCCCACCCCTGCGAAACGGAATGCCGCCGCCAACTTTGCGAGGAACCGGTAAGCCTTGCCGCCCTAAAATACTTCGCCGCGGACATGGATTTAAAAAATAAGGAGCCCTACGTCCCCGAAATTTCCGCCCCAACGGGGAAATCCGCCGCCATAGTGGGCGGAGGACCCGCCGGGCTGACGGCGGCGTATTTTTTACGGCGCGCGGGGCATGAAGTGACGGTTTACGATTCGATGCCGGAAATGGGCGGGCTGCTTCGTTACGGCATACCGGAATACCGCCTTCCGAAGGCGGTGCTCCACGGGGAAATAAGCGTGCTTTTGAAAATGGGAATCCTGTTCAAAAACAACACGGCGCTTGGAAAGGACATCACCCTCGGCGTTTTACGCGGGGAAAACGACGCGGTCATCATCGCCACCGGCGCGGGAAAAAGCAAAAGACTCCACTGCCCCGGCGAGGGTTTGGAAGGCGTTTGGGGCGGAATCGACTTTTTGAAATCGGGGAAAGATATCAGCCTCGGCAGCCGCGTCGCCGTGGCGGGGGGGAGCAACACCGCCATAGACGCCGCGCGGACGGCTGTCCGCCTCGGCGCGCCGGAGGTGTATGTGCTTTACCGCCGCACCCGCGAGGAAATGCCCGCCGAACCGGAGGAAATACGCGAAGCGGAAGCCGAGGGCGTAATTTTTAAATTTCTGGTAAACCCCCTTGAGATACGAAGCGACGGACAAAACGAAAAGCGCGTCCAGGAAGCCCTACTTCAAAAGATGACCCTCGGCGAACCCGACGCAAGCGGACGGCGCTCGCCGGTGCCGGTTCCCGGCGCGGTAGAAACCCTGCAAATCGACACGTTTATCACCGCCATCGGGCAGGATGTTGACCTGACCGGGCTTGAGGACCTTAACGTAACAAGGCGCGGCGCGTTGGACGTGGATTCGGAAACCTTCTTCACGGGAACCCCCGGTGTTTTCGCCATTGGCGACGTAACGGGCAAAAGCGCATACGCCATTGAAGCCATTGGACACGCGCGTAAGGCGGCGGCGGCGGTTCACCGGTTTTTATCGGGCGGGTCGTCCGCTAAAATGGAACTCCTGCCTCCGATTCTGGTAAAGGATCAAAAAACGGCGGAGGATTTCCACGAACCCTATACCCCCCGGGAGCGTTCCCGTCAGCGGGAAGCTTCCGAAGCACGGGGCGACTTTTTACCGACGCATTATAAATTTACCGGGGAACAGGCAAAGCGCGAGGCAAGCCGCTGCCTTTCCTGCGGGTGCGGGGATTTTGCCGACTGTAAGTTAATCAAATACGCCAACGAATACGCCGCCGACCCCAACGCTTTTTCCGGCGTTGATTTTGAAAAGTCAAAGCATGAAATGGACGAAAGCGGCGCGGCGTTTGTGCGCGACGCCAATAAATGCGTGCTCTGCGGGCTGTGCGTGCGGTATTGCGAGGAAGTGGAGGGGCGCGGACTGCTCGGTATCGCGTTCCGGGGCTTTAGCACGGTCGCTTCGCCCGCGTTCGGGCGGTTTGAAAACGCGGGCGAGTGCGGCGCGTGCGGGCGGTGCGTGGAAGTCTGCCCCACCGGCGCGTTGCAGAAGGGGTAACCCTGACAAAGATTGGCTCATAAAATGGAGAAGGTTGAATTTCCGACAAGGTGAGCGAATGGAAAAAAATTCTCAGATACCGGCGTTTGACGAACTTTCACTTTCGGATATCAGCAGGGGCTGGCCCTGTTATAAAGAGGTGGAACTGCCGTATTTGAACAGAACCGCGAAAATGGAAAACGTTCCGGCAGGCGAAGCGCCGGCAGTTATACAAAGGAGGCCGTTATGGATAAACCAACCGTATTTTACCTTGGGCACAGCGCGTGGGTCGTGGAAACGCCGGGGCATTTTTTACTGTTTGATGTGCAGGATCATAATGTGGCGGAGGACGGCGCGCTAACCGACGGGCGCGTAGGGACGGCGAGCGTTTCCGGCAAACCGGCTTACGCGCTGTTTTCCCACAAACATCACGACCACTACAGCGGGAAACTGCACGAGGCGTTTGCGGCGGCGGTTCCGCCCTATTTTACGCTGCTCGGGGATTTTTCTTCGCGGGACAAACCCAACACTTTTACCCTCCGTCCCCGTGAGAAACGGGAATTTGCCGACGCGTCCGGCGGGATAACCGTGCATACCGCCGACTCCACCGACGCGGGCGTGTGCTGGTTGGTACAGGCGGACGGAATCAACATCTTTTTTGCCGGGGACAACGCCGACTGGGCGGACGGCGACCCCAACAACAAAGTTTATTACCGGGAAATAGATTATATCGCCGGACTCGGACTAAACATTGACATGGCGTTTATCCCGGTATGCACTTTTTTCGGGCAGCGGCCCGCCGACATGACGCGGGGCGCTATATACGCCGTGGAAAAATTAAAACCCGCGCTCACCTTCCCTATGCACGGGAACGGGCGCGAGTATTTGTACAGGGAATTTGAAGGGGACTTGCGTAAGACCGGAAGTACGGCGAAGGTAGTGTGCGCGGAAGGACATGGTTGATAACCGGAAAAGAATATCACTCATACCGCGCCTTTTCGTATCATTATGCCTTTCATGTGCGTTGAGTCATTGTGAAAACGCATGATGAGCGCTTTTTCTTCCTCAGTGCAGCCAATCAGCAGCTTGATTTCAGAATCTTTTTTTAACAGGTCAACCGTGCAAGCCACCGCGTCGCATATAGGTTTTGAAAGGCTTCCCCTCCAAACGTCTATGCCGCCGCCGTCCATCGCGGAGGTGTCCTTCAAATAGCCATAATCAAGCGGATAGATAAAATCAAATCGGGGATGTTTCGTTCCTTTCGGACGGTCTATGAATATCTCTGATTTTGAGATAAGCGTATCAATGGCAACCCAGAAAGCGTCTGCTTCAGCCGTACCGGAGTGCAGACCAACGCCAAGACAAACCGTATCTGACAATTTCACCGCTTCTTCGCGCATCATTTGGCGGTAATTTGTTTGCCCGGCTTTCATTTGTGCTTTCTCCTTTTATTCCTTAAAACGAGAATCATGATTAAAACCGCCGCGACAAGCACATGAACGCCGCCGGTGATTAGTACCGTAAATAACATGCTGTTCTCTACTTCGGCGTCAACCGGCGCGGTTTCGCCGGAGTTAGCGTTACCGGAAACTTCGGCATTGGCTACGGCGGGGGCTTCACCCGCCGCGCGAGCGGATAAAGGGTATGCAAAAGAAAAAAGTTGAAGAATACACAGAAACGCGAAAACAATCCGAAGCTTTTTTATCATGTGAACGGCTCCTGACAAGATTTATGGATGGCTTTTATAACGTACTACCCGATTATAACGCTTGTAAAAGAATATTTCGACTCAATAAATTTAGCATACCTCTGGATATTTGCGTTCCAATAAGCCTGTCTTGAAGCGAAGCGACCCGGTAAGAGTCCGCCGCTTGGTTCTATGGATTGGCCGTATACAACAAAATTTTTACATGAAAGCTGTCGGCGTCATAATTCACTTCTTCAAGCCCATGATACCGCCCCACAATGGCGCGTATGGACGCAAGCCCAATCCCTTCTTCCGTACCGCCGCGTTTAAGCGACAGTAAAACCGGCTCACCGTTTTTGCCCGTGTTAGCACGGGTTACCCCATCAAAGCTGTTTGTCATAGAGATTATCAAACTGTTCTCCGTACACTTTGCCCGCAGACGGATGTACCGCTCGCCTGCCGCTTGCCGCCCACAGGCTTCAATTGCGTTTTCCCACAGGTTGCCGAGCAGTACGGCGAGGTCGCTGTCCGCGACGCCCGCGCCTGTAGGGATGCTAACCGCGATGTCGGTTTTAATATCGCGCTCCCCGGCAAGCGCGATATATCTTCTGCATACGGCGTCGGTTACGGCGTTTTCGCAAACGGGAGGCGTCGCCGTTTCCTCTACGCGGATAATATATTCACGCAGATAGTCCATCGCGCGGTCGCCGGCATTTTCCGTGAGCATGGTTTCCAGTATGGAGAAATGATGGCGCATATCATGGCGAAGCTGACGTACCTCGCCGTCATGCGACGCGACCTCTTTCAGAAGCTCCGCTTGCAGCAGCAATTGGTTATCGGTACTGCGCAACCGCTCCGCAAAACGGGCGGCGTCGGCGGCTTTCGCCAGTCCGTCGGCAATTTGCCAATAGACGATAAAGGCGCAAACAATTATCGCAATTTCAAAAACCGGAAACGCCCAACCGGCTATCATTTCAGCTACAAAGAACTCCCAATACATGCTGCACATTATGGTAAAGGCCAGAGGGACAAGGCAAAGCCGGCTCCACGACGTTTCGCGCAAGCCGCGAATACACGCCCACAGCCAACCCATAAACCGCGCAAAAGGGTAGACGGTAAGCGCCAGACACAAAATATATATGAATGTTAATTGATAAGTAAAATTGTACAAGTGAATATTTAACAGCAGGCATAGAATGTTGCCAATGTTATCCGTGAAGAAGTAATAACTGAATATCAGCAACAGTATGAACGCGAGCTTACCTTTTTCATGGGACGCGGCGTTGAAAAGAAGCGCCGCGCCGCCGACCAGAAACAATACGAGACCCAGCAGGGAGAAAAAGTAAGGGATGCTTATCCAATAGATTATCGTTATTACCAAACAAAAAAGTGTGACAAAGGACAGGGAGTAACTTGCTATTCTCCGCATGGGCATACGCAGACTATCCCTAACGGTATAAAAGCACAGGAAAAGCACCGTGTTTAACTGTATAAAGTCTTTTAAAAAACGCGCGACTTCACTTTCCATTACAAACCCTCCATCCGGCTGAACACATACGCGAGATAGCGGCTTTGGACGCCCTTACGCCCGTCACGCGCTATGAGTACGCGGTCGCCGTTTTTCATCACGAAGGCGTCGCCCTCAATGCGCTCCACATAATCCATGTTAACAATATAGCTGCGGTAGCAACGCAGAAAAGGGTCGCCTCCCAACATATCCTCCAACGCGGAAAGAGAGACGCCCGCCGCGAGTGTTCCGCCGCTCAGGTGCAGCAGCGTTTCGTGGTTATATACTTCGGCGTATTGAATCCCAGCAACGGGAACCGGGAGTTTATTGCCCCCCGACTGGATGCTTACCGCGCGGGCCGCTGCCCCTGTCACGCGCAGTACGCGCCGCATTGCTTCCGAAAAATTCTCATACGCCACGGGCTTTAACAGATAATGCGAGGCGTCTACGACAAAGCCGTCCGCGAAATGGTCGCGGCTAGCGGTACACAGCACGATAGCTCCGGCATACCCGCGCTCGCGCATAATGCGGGCGGCTTCTACGCCATTGATTTTATCCATGTAAATGTCTAAAAACATAGCGGCCATTGTGTCCGCGTCGAAATCACCGAGCAGACTTTCCGCATTGGAATACGGGCGCGGCTCAATCCGCAGGCTGTGTTCCGCCGCGTAACGGGCGGCGAAGCCGAGCAGCAGCTCGCGCTCACTTTGGATGTCGTCGCAAAAAGCAATTCGCATGGCGCCCCCCCCCCGATAGCATTTAGAAAATATTGGTACTGACACGTCTTTATTATAATACGAAAAACACTGCTGAAAATAACTGTTTGCGCAGAGAAACAACGGTTTGCGAAGAAATACAAAAATATTGC
>JAISWA010000161.1 GCA_031271275.1 Clostridiales bacterium
AGCCCTCTCAACGGCGCGGCGAAGCGCGGCCGCTTTTAATACAGATATTCCATAATGCGCCGGTAATCCAACTGATAGCGGACGCCCTCCAACGCGGTGGTGATGTTGTTTATTTCCCGTTCCTTGCCGTAAATATAGCAGACGGCAGGCGCCAAAGTGTCCGGGTGTTTTTTAGCCTCGGCGGCGCAGACGCGGTTCAATTTGCGGGAAAGCGCGGCTTCGGGTCGGTTGAACGGGCGCGCGTCCCCGGACGCGAAAACGGAGCCGTAAGGCCCGGCTGCCACCACCTCCGCCAACTCGTCCACACTTTCGCAATCAGTCATCCTGTTCACCTGCTCCGCCGTCAGGCGGTGGTAAATGGGAATGAGATACGCGAATATCCGCTCGTCGTTAATTTTATAAAAATGCTTGAGCCGGTAAATCCATAAAATGTTCAGCATGTCAATTTCTGTTCCGATAATGCGCTCCATGACCTCACTGTTCGCCTTGTCGAGCAAAACCTCCCGCTTGCGTTTAAGCTGAAGGTAATAGTACAAATCCAACTGCCGCTCCATCTCAAACAGCGAAGAAATGCCCGAAAGCAGGCTGTACAGCTCGGTACCCCGCAGTTCCTCAATCAACGCTTGAACGGTAGCCGCCGAGGCGAGCCTTTCAGCGTTCAGCCTGAACTGGCGCGCGAAAAGCATGTCGAGCTCGGGCAGGGAGTAAGGGATGTTGCGCTCGTCAGACACCATGCACAGCAATAATTTGAAAATATTCAGCCCGAATTTTAAAAACATGGCGGAAAGGTAGTCCCGCACTTTTTGGTCGTAAATAAACAGCCGTATGCGCTCGTAATCGGAATACAACGCAAGGGGCAGTTTTTCCTCCAAGACCCTGCGGCGTATCTCTGCGCCTTCGAGGCTTTTTAAAATATCGCGGTACGCGCCGTTTTCGCTCAGGCGAACGCCTACGCCCTCTACGGAACCGCTTTGGCACAGGTCGTCAAAGTCGCCCTCCGTCAGCAGTTCCCCGCGCATCGCGCTTATTTTCGCGTTGACCGCGTAAAAGTTCATTGGGAAAGAATACGGTCAAACAATTCCGTCCGCCAACGGGTCCGGTTTATATTAAAATCTTCCTCAATCAGCGCGGCGCGGCGGTGGAAGTCCGCCTTGATTTCCGCAATGCGTGCTTCCGTCCCCGCGGCGGATTCCTGCCGCATTTGGTCGATTTTCAGTTGTGTTTCCGCGTTAATGTCTCCCACGAGACGGGTGACCTCGGCGTCTATTTTATGCGGCATTTCCCGGAGACTGTCGTGATGCCGCTGAAGCACCGAGTCTGCCATTTGCTCGATATGAAGGAGCTCGTCTATAATTTTTTCCGTCGTCGCGTCCATTTCAGTCGTCCGCCTCGTCCGCGTAACTGTCAAAGTACCCCTGCACCCATATCACCGGCGTGCCTTTGTCGCCGCTTCCGCTCACCAGGTCGCACAGGCTGCCCAACAGGTCGGCGTACTTGCGCGGGGTCGTGCCTTCGCTGTAGGGGTTGTCGCCGGTCTTATTGCGGATAATTTCCTTCACCGCGTCGGCTTTTGCCGCGCCGTCAAGCTCCCGCAGATACTGGTCGGCGAGCATTTTGATTTTTACCTCGTTGGGCTGACCCGCGAGGCGTTCCGTATGCGCGGGGGAAACCACGGGGTCTGCCAACTCCCAAATGCCCCGGGCGGGGTCTTTAAACGCGCCGTCGCCGTAGACCATCACTTCCGGCGCTACGCCGGAAAGTTTCCGTATTTTCTCCCGCGTTTCGGCTACGAACGCGCCGCAGTCACGGGGAAAGAGTTTAAGCTGTTCCGCGGTGGCGATGTTGGAACCGAGCACGCCGTAGTCGGGGTTGAAGCCGCTGCCGTCCACGGGCCCGGATAAAATATCGGAAAGGGTAAACACGGTTTTGGCGCCGGCTTTAAGCAGTCGCTTTTTCGTGAGGTTTCGCGTGTGGATATCCGCCGCGAGCACATGGGGCGTGAGCTTCAGGATGTCCCGGGGGTCGTTGGACAGATAGACCTGAATGTTGTCGCCCGCGTCCTGATAGAGGTCGATGTAGTCAATAGCCGTAAAGGGGTGCTTGAACGCGCCGGTATGTTCGCGGAAAACTTTCGCGGGTATTGGCCCCTTGGGCAGCAGGTCGGAAACTTCGTCGATGTTTTCCACATCCATTATGGGGTTGCCGACTTCGTCCGAGGGCCATGAAAGCAGTAAGAACACCTTGTCTGCCCCGCAGGAGATTCCCTTTAAAATATTAAGGAAGCGGTTCCGGGAAAAAATCGGGAACACCACGCCTACCGTGCCGCCGGGGAACTTGGCGCGGATATCGGCGGCAATATGAACAAGGCTCGCGTAGTTGCCCTGGGACTTTGCCACCACGGCCTCCGTCACGGCGACAACATCGCTTTCGTGTATGGCGAGGCCCTCCGTTTGCGAGGCGCGGACCAAGCTCTCCGCTACGATGTCGGAAAGGCTGTCGCCCTGTGAGATTATCGGGAGCCGGACGCCCATCGCTCGTGTACCGATTACGCGCATAAAGATTCCCCTCTCTTAATTGAAATTCTAAGTTCCAAACTTATGTAATATAAACCTACCAAAATAAAAAAACAATATGCCCGCTCAACGCGCACACGCACTTCGTGAAATTCGCGAAAAACTTTTCATTCGCTCGGGGTATTGGCAAAGGAAGGGGGAGGGCTTCAAGGTTTTAAAGAAAAGAATACCTCATGAGAGACGCACAAAAAAAAACGGGCGTTCAACTTTCAAAC
>JAISWA010000175.1 GCA_031271275.1 Clostridiales bacterium
AGGCGGATATAAGGACCAACCGCCAGGTGGAGGGTACGGGTCTCGGGCTCGCGATTACCAAGCGGCTCGTGGAAATGATGGACGGAACCATTACCGTGGAAAGCGAGTACGGGAAGGGTTCGGTGTTTTCCATTAGAATACGGCAGCGGCACGTTACGGACACCCCCATCGGCAGACCCGTGGCGGAAAACCTCATGGGGCTCCGGTACACCTTCGCGAAGCGCGAAAAGAGCAAGCTCGCCCGAATCAATCTTTCCTACGCCCATGTGCTTATTGTGGACGATATCCCCACCAACCTCGACGTGGTGAAAGGGATGATGAAACCTTACGGGCTGAAAATAGACTGCGCCGTCAGCGGGCAGCAGGCGGTGGAGATGGTGCGCGAGGAAAGCCCGCGCTACAGCGCGGTGTTTATGGACCACATGATGCCGGGTATGGACGGCATTGAGGCGACGCAAATCATCCGGGATGAAATCGGGACGGAATACGCGCGGAACATCCCCATCATCGCCCTCACGGCAAACGCCATCCTCGGCAACGAGGAAATGTTCTTAAATAAAGGTTTTCAAGGCTTTATATCCAAGCCCATCGACATAGCGAAGCTCGACGCGGTGCTGAGGCGTTGGGTGAGGGATAAGAATGTGGAGAAGCGGCTGTCGGAGGAGGACGAACCGTGGCAGGCTGCGGAAACAGTCAAAAAGGAAAGCGCTTTCGTACTGGCGGATGTTTCCATCCCCGGGTTGGACAAAGACAAGGCCCTTGAGCGTTTTAACGAGGACGAAGGCGTTTTACTGGGCATACTGCGCTCCTACGCGTCGAGTACGCGGGTGTTGCTGCATAATCTCAACGGGTTTTTGGAATCCGGCAATTTCCCGGACTACATCATCACCGTGCACGGGATGAAGAGCTCGAGCTACGCCCTGTACGCGCAGGAAGTGGGAAGGCTCGCGGAAGACCTTGAAACGGCGGCGAAGGCGGGGGATTTTGAAACCGTAAGAAGGGAGCATGGCAGGTTTGAAAATACGTTGGAGGAATTGCTTGACGAGATAAGCAGGGCGCTTACCAAAATAGACGCGCTTTCCGCGCCGGTCAAGCCCTTTGCGGCGTCGCCCGACCGGGCGCTTCTAACCGGGCTTGTGGAAGCGTGCAGTGCGTTCAACATGGACAGGGTGGACAAAATCATGGAAAAACTGGAGTCCTTCCAGTACGAAAGCGGCGGGGAGATGATACGTTGGCTGAGGGAAAAAGTGGACGACATGGAGTTTGAGGAAATTTTCAACAGTGAAGAACTGCTCAAGCAGTAAAAGGAGGTCTTGATGTATAAGGTTTTAGTTGTCTCGGAACTGAAAGACTTTTTGTTTCTGGCGCTCAAGGAGCATATGACCGAAGCGTCTTTTGAAGTCTTCACCGTTCCGGCGGATACCGAGGAAATCAACGAATTTGTCGAGCCTGTAGACGGGATTTTGATTTATGTGGACGAGAAACTTCTCCAACAGCAGCAGGCAATCAATTTCCTCAAAGACAAGGCAATCGCGGAGGACGTCCCGATTTTTATACTGGGCTATGAGGAAGACTTGGAGGATTTGAAGGCCATCATTTCCTCGAGCATCGTCCGGCGCGCTTTTTTGCGCCCGCTTAACCTCTATGTCAGTAAAATGGTTGAAAAAATCAGCGAAACGATAAAAATTTACCGTCAGCAGAAAAAAATCCTCGTGGTGGACGACTCCGGAATAACGCTGCGCAACGTCAAGGGTTGGTTAGGGGAAAAATACAACGTGATTCTCGCCAATTCCGGCACGATGGCGATTAAATACCTCGCGCTTAACAGGCCGGACCTGATTTTGCTTGATTACGCCATGCCCGTGGCGGACGGGAAGCAAATACTGGGGATGATCCGGTCTGAACCGGAATTTGCGGATATACCCATTATTTTCTTAACCAACAGGGACGACAAGGAAAGCATCCTCAGCCTGCAAGGCTTTAGGATTGAAGGCTATCTGCTCAAGTCCATGACGCCGGGCCAAATCATAAAATGCATAGACGATTTTTTTGAATTGAGAAAGGCGCATATGTAAAACAGGAGGTTGCTCATGATAGAACGCAAAAGGCAAACCATCATGTTGGTTGACGACAACCAGGCCAACCTTAACATTGGCAAAAACATGCTCAAGGGCTTTTACGAGGTTTACGCGCTTCCCTCGGCGGAAAGGCTGTTTAAATTCCTGGAAGCGGTGACGCCCGACCTGATTCTGCTCGACATCGCCATGCCCGGCATGAACGGCTTCGACGTGATCAGAATACTTAAAGCCGATACGCGGTACAAGAACATACCGGTTATATTCGTTACGGCAAAATCAGAGGAAATGAACGAGTTGGAAGGGCTTGACCTGGGCGCGGTGGATTACGTGACGAAACCTTTTTCCGCCGCTATACTGCTTAAGCGAATCGAAAACCAACTGCTGATTGAGAAGCAGAAGGCGGAATTAAGAAACCTGAACGACAACCTGATTGGAATGGTCAAGGAAAAAACGGCGCAGGTGTCCGGGCTTCAAAGTTCCATTATCAATATAATCGCCGAGCTTGTGGAGTTCAGGGATTTATACACCGGCGGGCATATCAGCCGCACCCAGAAATATGTGGAGCTGCTTATCGACAGCATGGTGGAGGACGGCGTATACAACGAAGAAGTGTTGCAGTGGGAGAACATGGACTATATCGTGCCTTCGACGCAGTTGCACGATTTGGGCAAGATTTTTATCAGCGACACCATCCTCAACAAGCCCGGCAAGCTGACGCCCGAGGAGTTTGATATAATGAAAAGCCATGCGGCAAGAGGCGTAGAAGCCATAAAAATGCTTGAGGCAAAGGGTGAGGACCAGCTTTTCTTAAGATATTCCGAAATCGTGGCGGGTTCCCACCACGAAAAATGGGACGGCAGCGGATACCCCAACGGGCTTAAGGGGCAGGAAATTCCCCTGCTTGGCAGGTTGATGGCGATTGCCGACGTGTATGACGCGCTGACTTCGGCAAGGCCGTACAAAGAGCCTTTCTCCCCGGAGGAATCGGCGGATATTATTATCAAAAGCGCCGGCTCGCATTTCGACCCGGTGTTGGTGGACGTTTTTATCAAAATCCAGGACGGTTTCGCGTCCGTTGTGGAAAAACCGGAGGCAGCTTCCGAACTGCCGCAACAGGAGGGTTAGCGCAATGCTGTTTCGTATGGACCAGCTTCTTCGCAGTCTGGCAACCGGGTTGGACGCCGTGGAAAAAGAGGTTGTGGGCGCGACCACAAACCACGGGAAGCGTATCGCCGTATTAACTGCGGCAATGGGGAACTATCTCGGGTGGGGGAACGAGCAAATCACCAGTATAACGGCGTGCGGGCTTCTTCATGACAACGCGCTTACCGAATCCCTTGCGGAAAATCAGCGGAAAGAAATCGGCACCGAGTTCCTTGCCGCCCATTGCATTAAAGGAGAGCGCAACGCCGCGCATCTCCCGTTCCCCTCCGACGTAAAAGACTTTATCAAGTATCACCACGAATGCGCCAACGGTTGGGGGCCGTTCGGCCTGCGCGGCGAAGATACCCCGATGGGCGCGCAGCTAATCGCCGTTGCCGACCATTTTGACGTGGAGTATAAGATTAAGGACTGGCAGGAAACCGATATCGGAAAGCTTATGGGTATCATACGGCAGGAGCGGGGCAAGGTGTATACCGAAGCCGCCGCCGACGCGCTGCTTGCCGTGATGGACTCACCGCTGCTGCGTTCCCTGCGGGACGAGCATATCGACAAAGCGTTCGACGCGTCCGTTCCCGTTTGGAACGCGGACGTTGACGCGGCGCGCATGATGGAAATCGCCGAGACGGTCGCCGCAATCACCGACTACAAATCAAAATACACCGCGAAGCATTCCCTGCAAATCGCCAACCGCGCCTATTGGATGGCAAACTTTTACGGCTTTGACAAGGAGACGCGGGCAAAAATATACTTAGCCGCGTCTCTGCATGACGTGGGCAAGTTGGTGACCCCCGTGCATATTTTGGACAAACCGGGTAAACTTACGGATGAGGAATATGAAATCATCAAGAAACACGTTTACTGGAGCTATATCATGCTCAAAGACGTGGACGGCTTTGACGGGATATGCCGTTGGGCGGTCACCCACCACCGGAAGCAGAACGGCACGGGCTATCCCGACCTTCCCGCCAAGTACCTGGAAATGGATTTTGTAAGCAGGATGATGACCTGTATCGACATTTATCAGGCGGTGCGGGAAGCGCGCCCCTATCATCCGAGCCGCACGCACCGTGAGACGATGAGCATTATGTGGGAAATGGTCGGGCGGGGCGAAATCGATAGACAAATCACGGAAGATTTGGACAAGGAGATGGCGCAGTTTACCGGGGAGGACGGAGACGTGCCGAAACCGACGCAACCGCTATAAATGCAAAGGAGTTTTTGCCATGCACTGTCTTAAAAAAGTGACGGACGACCTATTCTGGGTAGGGGCGAACGACCGCCGCCTCGCCATGTTCGAAGGGGTCTATTCCGTACCGGGCGGGGTCTCTTATAATTCCTACCTTTTGATGGATGAAAAAACCGTGCTGTTCGATACCGTGGATAAAGCGGTGAAAGGGCGTTTTTTGGAAAACGTAAGCGCGGCGTTGGAAGGCAGAGCGCTCGATTACCTTGTGGTGCAGCATGTGGAGCCGGACCATTCCGCCGCGATAGAGGAACTGCTGCTGCGGTACCCCGGCGTTAAGCTCGTATGCAACGCCAAGTCGCTGACGTTTATCAAGCAGTTTTTTAACCGGGAGCCCGACGCGATCGTCGTCAAGGAAGGCGAAACGCTTTCCGTGGGAAAGCGCGCGCTGAAGTTTATGATGGCGCCCATGGTGCACTGGCCCGAGGTGATGGTCACTTACGACGCCACGGATAAAATTTTATTTTCCGCCGACGCCTTCGGTTGCTTCGGCGCGTTAAACGGCGCGCTGTTCGCCGACGAGGTGGACTTTGAAAAGGATTATATGGACGAGGCGCGGCGCTACTACGCCAACATCGTGGGGAAGTACGGGACGCAGACGCAAGCGCTTCTACACAAAGCCTCCGCGTTGGAAATCAATATGATCTGCCCGCTGCACGGTTTTGTCTGGCGGAGGGAACTGTCCAAAATCATGGGCAAGTACGCGCTGTGGGGCGGCTACCTTTCGGAGGAAACCGGGGTCATGATTGCCTACGCCTCCGTATACGGCAACACCGAGAACGCGGCGGAAATACTCGCCTGCAGGCTGCGCGACTTGGGCGTTAAAACGCAGATGTTCGACGTTTCCGTAACGCACGCCTCGGACATTGTCGCGGCGGCTTTCCGGTGGAGCCATTTGGTGTTCGCCTCCACCACCTATAACGCGGGGATATTCGTGACGATGGAAGCGCTGATTAACGATTTGACCGCGCACAATATACAAAACCGCATGATAGCCGTCATCGAGAACGGCTCTTGGGCGCCCACCAGCGGAGCGCTTATACGCGAAAAGTTGGAGCGGTTAAAAAATATCAAGTTTATCGGCAAGACGGTGAGCGTCAAATCCGGGGTCAAAGAACAGCAGCTTTCCGAAATTGAAGAACTGGCGCAAAAAATTACCGCGAAGCTGACGGGGGAAACGGAGAGCGAAGCGGGGAACGAAACGCCCGCCGCCGCGTCCGCCGCGGGGCAAGCCGTTCCCGCGATTGACGCGAAGGTGATGTTTAAACTGTCCTACGGGCTGTTTATCCTGACCGCGAAGGACGGGGAAAAGGACAACGGCTGCGTAATCAACACCGCCACGCAGATTACGGACAAACCGCTCAGGATATCCGTCGCGGTGAACAAAGCGAATTATACCGGCGAAATGATTTTAAAAACGGGGGCATTTAACCTTTCCATCCTTTCCGAAAGCGCGCCCTTTGCGCTGTTCAGGCAATTCGGCTTCCAAAGCGGCAGGGATGCCGACAAATTTGCGGGCGGCGCTTACGGCGACCGGGCGGAAAACGGAATACGGTATATCCCGGAATATACTAACGGCGTGATTTCCGCCCGGGTTTTTGAAACGCGGGATTACGGAACCCACACGGTATTTTTTGCCGACGTGACGCAAGCTTTCGGCGTTTCCGGCGAGCGCAGCGCCACGTACCAGTATTATTTCGATTATATAAAGCCAAAGCCCCAACCGCCCAAGGAAACAAAGAAAGGGTTCGTCTGCAAAATATGCGGGTATGTGCATGAAGGCGAAACACTGCCGGAGGATTTTATCTGCCCGCTGTGCAAGCACGGCGCGCAGGATTTTGAACCCATAAACTGAGAGGAGCTGTCACATGAAGAAGTACGAATGCGTTTGCGGCTACATTTACGACGAGGCAGCCGGGGACCCGGAAAACGGAATCGCCCCCGGTACCAAATGGGCGGACCTGCCGGCGGATTTTACCTGCCCGGTCTGCGGGATGGCGAAAGAGGATTTTACGGAAGTTTAAGCCCTTGCCTTACGGAAAAAGCTGTCATGCTGAAAGCCCGCTATCAATAGCGGGTTTTTGTTTGCAAAATATACGCACGCTTGTGATACAGCCACCCATCGTTTCATAAAACGCGCGTTAAAAAAAATAAATTAAAATATCAAAAATAATTCTAATACCCCCTTCACATTTCTTTTACGGTGTGTTATAATCGCGATAATTACTTAATCCGGTTAAGTAATTAAAAAATTATGAGGAGGCAGCGCCATGAAACAGAAAGGTGTAGGCAAGAAACTGACCGTGTTCCTTCTCACGGCATTATTTATGGCATGGGGGG
>JAISWA010000222.1 GCA_031271275.1 Clostridiales bacterium
ACTTGGTCAAGGCGAGGGCGGCGGCTTATTTCCTTACGGGCGGCGACAGGGAGGATTTGATACAGGAGGGGATGATTGGTTTATTCAAGGCGATTCGCGGTTTCGACCCCGATAAAAGCGTTGGTTTTTACGCGTTTGCGGATATGTGCGTAAACCGGCAGATTTTTACGGCCATCAAAACTTCTTCCCGCATGAAGCACGCGCCCCTTAACACGTCCGTTTCGTTAAGCGCCCCGCCGGATGAGGACGGCGCGAACCGTCCCATCTGGGAAACATCCGGCGACGGCGGTTCCGGAAACCCGGAAGCGCTGCTTATCAGCCGCGAAAACCTGCGCGATATCAACAGCGCCTTACTGAAATTATTAAGCAAACGGGAATACGACGTGCTCGATTTATATTTGCAGGGCTGCCAACATTCGGACATCGCGAAAACGCTTAACACAAGCAAAAAATCCGTGGACAACACCTTGCAGCGCATACGGCGAAAAGCCGGGCGGGTGATGGCCGCGTCCAACGCGTGAACTCAAAAGCCCGAAGGAAGCGGTAAAACCTCTTGGCGGCAAGGGCGTAGGCTGCTGCCATGCCGGCGAAGTTTATGGAACAGGAACCATTGCCTTTACCTGTACGGTATCTCCGGGCTGCTTGCCGATTTTTGCCCGTATTTCTTTTAATACGCCGATGATATAGCAAACGGAGCCGTCCGGGTTTTTCACGCCCATGTTGACGATGCTGCCGTCATAGGGTTCGCCGTCAAACGTCGCGTGAACCTTGACGCGCCCCTTGCCAAACTCCGCCCGTATATCGTAGGGAAATTCAACGTAAGCGCCGCCTTTGTCGGCGGGCTGAATTACGGCGCTGTATTCATAGGCTTTAGCGCTCATTGCGCATCTTTGCCGCACCAGGCGGCTATCTCCTTAATAATTTCCAACTGCTCCGCCCCGAACGATTTGTACGGGAACTGAACCGCGCCTTTACTTGTCTTGTACCCGGTCAGCCTATGCGCGAAATGCTCCATAGCCGCCGCGCCCGGATAGATGCCGAGGTGGTTCTTCTGCGCCGCGAAATGGATAAGGTTACGCCCTTTCCAGAACGTCGGCATTTGCCATGAGATTTTTTCAGCCGCGCCCGGCAGAACCTCGCGTATTGCCTGCCGAACTTCCCGCAATATATTTTGAATGTTGGCGGGTTGGCTTGATATGTACCCGTCAATACCGGCCGAATCCAATTCCGGCGTTTTCGCGGCAGGGGGCGGCGTGTTTGTTTCTTTTTCCATGCAGATAATTTCCCCCTTCGGGCTGTATGTCAGGCTATACCGTTATGCTGCGGGCAGGTGTAATACCAACTTAACCGTTCCCCGCAGCCGCCGCAGGTAAGATTGGGTTTAAAATCCCGGTACCAGTTTTCCGCGCCGGATTCCTTGATTTTCTTTAAATTCTCAAAAGCCCACGCGTGGTGCGGCACCCCGTCCCCCGCGAAACCTTCCAGATCACTGCAGGGAAATTCGTCACACTCGGCGCAGCTCCCGTGCTTTTTTTCCATTCCGCATTCCTTCATCTTACAGTCCCCGCAGATATTGTCGCCTTTGCAGCCGGGGCACGCAAATTCGGACAGCTCTTTTTCCGAATGCCGCTCGAAATACTTAGACGGCAGCGGCTGTAAATGCTTCCTGTCGTTGGTTTCATACGCGGTTAAAAAGGAACACTGGTCGCAGTAAATGCCGCAGTACGCCAAACGGTTCACGTCAAAGCCCATAAAAGCCTCCTCGTTTACATGCTTTTTATCATTCTCACGGACGCACGGGAACCCCGGCTGCCGCAAGTTTTTCTTTTATCTCTTTCACGGGATAATTCCTCGGCAGCCTCGGCGAATACAGCATAGAGCTGATAATCCCCGCCGACGCGCCGGTTTTTGTAAACACGTCCGCCAAATGCGCCGGCGTTCCCGCGCCGCCGGAAGCGATTACGGGAATGTTGACCGCTTCCGCCACCCGCCCCGTAATATCCAAATCATAACCGTTGTGCGTGCCGTCGTTGTCGATGCTGTTGACGCAAATCTCGCCCGCGCCAAGCGCCTCGCCGCGCTTTGCCCATTCGAGGGCGTCCATTCCGGTAAACACCCGCGCCCCGTCGATGGCGATCTCGTAGCCGCTTGGGATTTTCTCCGTGGCTTCCACGCGCTTCACCTGCATACTCAGCACCACGCACTGGCTTCCGAACGCTTTCGCCGCCTCCCCGATAATCGCGGGGTTGCGCACCGCCATGGAGTCCACGCTGATTTTTTCCGCGCCGGATTTTAACACTTCGTACATATCGTCCAAATTTCTGATGCCGCCGCCCACCGTAAACGGAACGAACACATGCGCCGCCACCTTGCGCACCATTTCAATATCGATGCGGCGCTTTTCCGCGCTGGCGGTGATGTCGTAAAAAATAATCTCGTCGATACCGTCTTTATAAACGTACCGCGCGATATCCTCGGCGCGTCCGATTTCAATGTTATCCTGAAACTGCACCGCCTTGGTGACGTAACCGTCCCGGATGTCGAAGCAGGCAATCAACCGTTTCGTGAGCATTTAGCCTCCTGTTTACCGCTATTTAATTTTAAAGAACTCAACCATCTGCTTCAGCGTTTCCGCGAGGGAATTCAATTCCTGCGACGCGGCGGCGACTTCCTCGCTGTTGGCGCTGTTGGACTGCACCACGCCGGAAATTTGCTCAAGCCCCGCGCTGACCTGCGCGATGGATTCCGTCTGCTCGGCGGAGGATTTCGCGATTGTTTCGATTACCCGCGCCACGTCCGCTACGTTAATAGCGATTCGTTCCAGGCTCTGCGCGGTTTCGTTGGCGCGCTGCCTGCCTTCTTCCACATGCTCAAGGGATTCCTGTATCAGTATTTCCGATTCCTTCGCGGCGGTGCTGCTTCTCGCGGCAAGGTTGCGCACTTCCTCCGCCACCACGGCGAAGCCCTTGCCGTGTTCGCCCGCGCGGGCGGCTTCCACGGAAGCGTTAAGCGCAAGCAGGTTGGTCTGGAACGCGATGCCCTCTATGGTTTCGATTATTTTGCCGATTTTGTCGGAAGATTCGGAAATACCGTCCATCGCCGCGAGCAAGTGCCGCATTTCGGTGTTGCTGAGCTCCGCGTTTTTCTTGGAAGTCTCCGCCAGCGCCGTCGCCTGTTTCGCGTGGTTCGCGTTGTCGGCGGATTTGCTGTCTATTTCGCTTACTACGGCGGACAATTCCTCTATGGAGCTTGCCTGTTCGGTGGCGCCCTGCGATAAGTCATAGGAACTGGTCGCGACCTGCTTGGAGCCCATGAGCGTCTGACCGGAAGCGTCCGATATCTTCTGGATGGTTTCATTAAGCATGGAAATAATTACGTTGATAGATTCCCTTATGGAAGAAAACTGCCCCAGGTATTCCCGCGTGACGGACCGCGTCAAATCGCCGGCGGCGGTTAGGGAGAGTACGGCGTTTATGTCGTCTATGCAGGACGACACCGTGCCCACGGTTTTATTCACCGCGCTGATGACCTCGAGGAATTCGCCCTTATACTCGCCTTGGGCGCGCTTGCTGAAGTCGCCCCTTTCCATCGCCTTAATAACCGAAGTCAAATCGTTCAGCGGTTTTTCAACGGCGGTCATTATGCCGTTTAACTCACACATCAGCACGGCCCAGTCGCCCTTGTACGTACTCAAGTCGATACTGTAACCCAACTCGCCCGCCGTCGCGTACCCCGCGACGTTTCGCACTTCCTGGAAAACGCGGCGCATGTTGGCGCGCAGCCCGTCCACCGATTCGTTGATAAACGATTCCTTTCCGGGGAATTTGCGAAGCGGCGCGTCAAAATTGCCGTCCACAATTCCCGAGACGCATTCGAGCGCTTCCCGTTTGGAAGCAATATGCCCGTCAAGCATTTTATTGATGGATTCCGCCACCACGGCATACGCGCCCTGATACTGCGCCGCGTCTATACGCAAATCGGTCTGGCCGTCTTTTTCATGTTTTTCCGCCAGGGTTTTTAAATCGTTAATCAGCTTGTTGACCACGGTGTTAAAGTTCCGCATAGAGCGCTGCAAAACGCCTATCTCGTCGGTGCGGTTCTCTATAATTTCGGCGGACATATCCCCCGCCGCCAAACTCTCCGCGTGCTTGGAAAGCTGCTTGACGGGTATGGCGATGCTTTTTATGTTGATATGGATGACGGGTATGCAAATTACGCAAAGCGCAAGGAAAAGAACCGCCCACATAACCATTACCCAACTCGCGTTCCCCGAGGTATCTACCGCGAGCACAGCCCCGACCACCTCGTTATTCCTGCCCTTGATGGGCGTATACAGCCACGACGCCTCACTGCCGTTATAATTCGCGGTTCGTATAATGCGCTGCCCGTTCTTGAGCGTATTAAAATCTTCCTCTGACAATTCCCCAAAAGAATCGGTTCCGCCGTTTACGGAACTTACCACCGGAACATTACCCTGATACAGGGTAATCTCACATCCCGTGCGGGCTTTCAGGTCTTCAAGAACTTCCGTTTTGTCCAAACGCTTTGAAAGAAACAAAACGCCGATTTGAATATCGCTGCCCGCCCCGAAGAAAATGGGCACGCCCGCCGTTATGCTAAAGCCGTTGTTAAGGGTCGGGTAGGGGTATACCACAGCGTTTCCCTCAAGCGCGTCGGCAATCGCAAGGGAGGATTTGATATTGTCCCCGAAGTTGGACGGGTTGGTGACACGCGCCAACGCGATTCCTTCCATGTCGGCAAAAGTCATCCCGTCATTGCCGGTGGATTCGAACTGGTCTTTAAACAGGTTGATAATCTCGGCGGTATTTTTGCCGGATATCGCCCTGCTCGTTGCCGCCGTCGGGTTGGTAGCCATAAGCTTGGCGAAACTAAGCGTAGACGACGACCAGTCGTTAAAAGCGGACTGTATGGAGTAATCGACCGATTCCATCACCTCGGTGTTGTTGTCATTCATCAATTTGTTTGAGCTTATGACGGAAGCGACAATAAAAATCAGGGCGATAATCACGCACATAACGCCCGACATCAGCAACAGCCGGAACCTTACGGATTTAAAATAACTCAACACCCACATCCCCTTTATTTTGTATTAATTCCTTCAGCAGCTTTAACCCCGCCTCGCCGCTTTTCTCCAAATGGAACTGCGTCGCCGAAATGTTTTCATGCCGTACCATCGCGCAAAAATTTACGCCGTAACCGGCGGTTGCCGCTATTACTGCGGTGTCCTCCGGTTCGGCGTAATAAGAATTGACAAAATAAAAATGCGCCGGCTCACGGGTCCCGCCCGTAAACTCCACCCGGTTCCAACCCATTTGCGGAACGCGCACCTTTTCTTCCGGGAAGCGCCTGACCCGCCCGGGAATCCACCCGAGACAATCCACGCCGCCTTCCTCGCTGTAATCAAAAATAATCTGCAGTCCGACGCAGATGCCGAGGAAGGGCAGCCCTTCCCTCATAACAAGACGCTCCAACTCCCCGAGCAGGTTCAAATCGTCAAGCGACCGCATCGTAGCGGCGGCGGAACCCACGCCCGGAAGCACTAGCGCTTTCGCTTTGGAAAGCTGCTCCCGGGTAGATACGTATTCCGCCGGTATTTCCAAGTGCCTCAGGGCGTTCAACACACTGGGCGCGTTGCCCGCCTTGTAATCAATGACGCCAATCATTTAACCATCCCATACCTATGTACAAATCTTCCCAGTCGCGACAGCGCTTCTTTTAATTCCTCGATGGAATACGCGTAGCAACACCGGATATACCCTTCGCCGCATTCCCCGAAGGCCGTGCCCGGCACCACCGCGAGCCGTTCTTCCATCAACAGGCGGGTACAGAAATCTTCCGACGAAAACCCTGTTTTTTTAATGGAAGGAAAGGTATAAAACGCGCCCCGGGGCTCAAAGCATTCTATCCCCATTTTTTCGAATCCGTCAAGCAGGTAGCGCCGGCGGCGGTCGTAGTCCTTCCGCATTTCCGCGACCCCGTCACGGCCGTTTCGCAGCGCGTCGATACCCGCGTACTGGGCGACGGTAGGCGCGCACATTATCACGTATTGGTGAATCTTTACCATCGCCGCGATAATATCGGCGGGCCCGCAGGCGTAACCCAACCGCCAGCCCGTCATGGCGTAGGCTTTGGAAAACCCGTTCATCACAATGGTACGCCCGTACATGCCGGGCAATGCCGCGATGCTGAAATGCCCCCGGCTGCCGTAGGTAAGCTCCGAATAAACCTCGTCGCTTATCACCAGTATGTCATGCGCTATAAACAGCGGCGCGATGTCTTCCCAGTCTTCCTTCTGCATAATCGCGCCGGTGGGGTTGTTGGGGTAGCCGAATAAAATGACTTTT
>JAISWA010000244.1 GCA_031271275.1 Clostridiales bacterium
GAACTTCGCCGAGGAAGTCAGCAAAGCCATGAATGTCTAAACTAATCTTCTTTAAACACAACGATATTTTGCGTCACATTGCGAATGTGAGCGCAACGTGCGATTTTCCGAAGGAAAGCGCAGTGAAGCGAACGTTCATGAGCAATAGCAAAATATCGTTACCTTAGCGGAAGATTAGTCTAAAACCCTATACAGCGAATCAACTTTGATTGACGCTTCCGATGGTCAAAAACTAAGTTGATTCGCTATGACCGCAGTTTCCCCGGCGAAAAGCCAAAGTGCTGGTAAAACTGCGTATAAAAGTAACCGGTGTTCTTATAGCCCGCCTGTTTGATAATGACCGCCATTTTGTCGTCGGTGGTTTCAATCAACTGGCGGGCTTTATTCATGCGGAAGGCGGTCAGGTAATCGGAAAAGCGCGTGCGCGTTTCCTGTAAAAAAAGCTGCCCCAGATAGGTGGAATTCATGCGGAACCGGTCCGCGAGGATTTTCAGGTTCAAATCCCGGGAATATTCCTCATAAACAATCATGATTATTTTGGCGATAAGCGGCGAAAGCTCGCAGAGGTGTACGGACAGCACGGGGTCCAGTTGGCTCTCCGGTTTAGCGCCGACGAAAACGTCCCCGATTTTTTCGCGGACAATTTTTTCCACCACGTCGCGCAGCTTATCCGTTTCTATGGGCTTCACCAGATAGTCCAACGCCCCCGCCCGCAGGGCTTCCCGGGCGTACTCAAAATCGCTGTACCCGCTTATCATAATAAAATGCGGCGAAAACCCAAGCCCGCGCAGCGACCGTATCAAGTCGTACCCCTTATCCTCGCCGAGGCGGACGTCGCAAATACAAAGCGCCGGTTTCTTCAGCAGCACCTGCTCCCGCGCTTCCTTTATCCCGCCTGCCAGAAGTATTTCCTCGCAGCCCAGGGCGGACCAGTCTAAAATTTTAGTCATGCCCCGCAAAATAACGGGCTCGTCGTCTATTATCAGCAGTTTATACATAAAAGCTTCTCCGTTTCCCCGCCACAGCTACGCGACTTAATTCTTGTCCTTCGCTTCGCTCAGAATGACACGGACGGTGTGTTTTTAAGTTAATCAGCTACATTATTCCGATTTATCCGGAAGGAAGATGGAAACCCTCAACCCGCCTTCCGGGTTTCCGCAAAGTTCCATGCCGAACTTTTCCCCGTAAAACAGCCGCAGCCGCTCGTATACGTTGGCAAGGCCGACGGTTTCCTTTTCCGACCGCGCAAGCATGTCTTCGTTTATTTTTTTTATGCCGCTCTCGGGCACGGTTTTGCCGTTGTCGGTCATTTCGACCCGGAAGCCGTCTTTTTCCGCCGTTCCGGTGATTATGAGCAGGTTGTATTCGCTTTCTTTATCAAAACCGTGGGTGATAAAATTTTCCGCCAGGGGCTGCATCCACGCTTTTACGGTAGGCACGGGCAGCAGCTTGGGGTCGGCGGAGATTTGGTAATAAAACTGGTTGGGGAAGCGGAAGCCTATTACCTTTAAATAAGCTTCCAAAAGGTTAAGCTCGTCCTTTATCTCGCAAAATTCGGGCGTTTGCATAAAGGAGCGGTAAAACAGCCCCAGGGCGGCGATGGAATCCGCCGTGGCGGCGTCGTCGTTTATGGCGGCCTTGCTGCGTATTACTTCCAGCGTATTGTATAAGAAGTGGGGGCTGATTTGGTTCAGCAGGGATTTCATTTCCGCTTCCCGCTGTATTATCTTTAATTCGTATTCCGTTTGAATATGCTTTTGCAGACGCCCGCTCAGGTCGTCCAGTTCGCGGGCAATCTCGCCGTATTCGTTGGCGCGGTATTTCCTGGGCGCGGGCAGCCCCGGCTTAAACACGCCCTGCTTCATCGTGGCGATGGACGCGTATATCCGCCGCAGGAACGCCTTGTCTTCCCGTATGTTCGCCATAAAAAGAAAAATGAACCCGAAGGCGATCGCCAATATGCCCGCCGACATAATAATCAGCCAGTCCCTTACGTCCGCCAAAAAATAAGCGGAGTCCGTCAAAACCGTCAGCCGGTAGGGGAAGTACACGTAGTCGAAATTGTTATAATAAACCCGGTTTAAATTTAGCGGCAGCGACCCCGTCCCGTTTTCGCTTGCGGCGGCGGATTGAAACAGTTCCTCCGTATACGCGCCCTGACCGGTCAGGAAATAAACGCCGCCCTGCCCGTCCGTCAGCGCGGCGGCGGACACCGCGGTTCCGCCAAGCTCTAACGCCTGAAACAGCCGACTTGTCTCGAAATAAAAAATAATATCGCCCTGGGCGTCGTCCTGAGAGAACGTGTTGTAAACCGCCTGTTGAAAAACAATATTTTGGCTGACGGAGCTTTCTCCCGGGCGGTACGGCTCACGGAAAGCGTACACCGCGTCATTATCGCTGAAATACAAGGAACTTTCGCCGCCCTGCCCCCGGAAGGCCACTTTGCGCAAAGCGCTTTCCTGTATGCGCACGCGGCTGTGGAAATACTCGGGGACAGACCGCAGGTGCGCCTGGTCGGACACGCTCTTTTCCCTGCGTTTTTGAAGGTAATCCTCCAGGGAACCGCTTTGCAGCATAAAAAACATGTCGTCCGTCAGCGCTTTGGAGGCGTACACGTCGCTAAGCCCCACGGTGACCCACTGCTGCGCGTTTCTTAAAATCTGCTCCGCCTTTTGGTTTAATCCGGCGGCTTGCGTATGGAAGCGGCCGAGCTGCTCGTTCCATATAAAACGGTATACGAACAAAAGCAGCAGCGCCGCGCTGAGCACGGTGACCATGACCGCGGTAAACATTCTTTTTCGGAATACTTTATACTCCAGTATCTTCATAGGATTAAAAGAGGGGTAGGTAATACTGCCGTATTTGTTTCTGGGCTTCCGAAACGATGGTTTCAATCCCGGCGGCTTTCAGCTCCGCCATGCAGGCGGGCACCGCGACCGCGGGGTCGGCAACCCCGGTCAGTAAGTCGATGTGATACCTTCGCCAAATGTCATTGCACATGTCCATTTCCAACGCGATGTCCTGTATATTGAGCATAAAGCCCATAAGCACCGAGGGCGTCGCGCTTTCGTTGACCGCGAGCAGCTGCTCCCACTGGTTGGGCGGCCCGCCGGACATTTGCGACATCACGAAAAAGGAGCCTTGGGAAAATACCTCCACGTTCCAGTCGTTGTTTAAAACCTGCACGACGTTTTCGCTTTCGTAAGCGAAGTTGCGCCCCTCAATGCCGTAAGCGAGCATATCCCGCAGGGTATGGTCCGTATTGATTCGCTCGAGCAGCTTCAGCGCTTCGTCCGTATAGGCGGAATCCGCCGAAATGGCGTTCATGGAACCCTGCACGGAATCGGTGGTGTAAATGGGCCCGTTTACCGTGGTGGAAACGTACTCCTCTACCCCGTAGGTCCTTTCCCACAGGTTTTCCGCCCCCGGCCAGCCTACGCTTGAGAGGAAGGGGGGTGCTCCGGCGGCTTCCGCGCGGGTTCTCGCGTCGGGGTTAATCAGCCCGTCTTGGTACCATTCATGAAGCAGCGTCAGGCGTTCCATCACCTCGGGCTGCTCCAACGTATACACCAGGGTGCGGGTGGGGTCGTCAAGCTTTACGCCAATGGGCAAAAGACCGGTGGACAGCGCGTCGTACTCAAAGAAAATCCCGCTGAAATAATTCCCGTTAAAGAACTTCAACGGATAAAAATCCGCGCCTTCCCCCCGCTTCATTTTCCGAAAAACGGCGTCCAAATCCGCCATATCCCGCAAGATAGACAAATCGATCCCGTATTTGCGCGCGTAGGACGCGTCGAAAGCCCAGTATTGCGTCTGGGAGGAATCTTTGTAGGTGGGCACGGCAAAAATGCGCCCGTTTACGTGCGCGCCCTGCCACAGCAGCTTGGGGATGGACGCCCATAAATCCGGCGACTGGCTTCGCACGCTGTAGGTGATGTCGGAAAAAGCGCCCATGTTCACCAACTGGTTGTAGGACGAGGCGTCGGTAAACGCCAAATCAAAATGTTCCCCGCTTCTTATCATTTTTTGCAAAGCCGGCATTAAGTCGTTGTAGGGAACCAGACGTAAATCAATGCGGAACAGGCCGTTGCCGGAAAGGTACCCGTTAATGTTTTCCATGCCCGCCTCGAAATTCGCGGGGTAATTGTTTCCCACATTCCACCAGATGAGCGTACCCGGCTCGCGAACCTCCGCCGGTTCCGCCGGCGCGGGCAAGGGGGACCGCGCCGCGCCGGCTTCCGAGCAGGCGCAAAGCAGGCAGGCGGTAAAAACCCATAAAACAAAAGCGCGTACCCGCATTTTATACAAGCGCCTCAAGCAGCTCGCGCCTTACCGCCCGGTAAGCCGCCGTATCTTTTTCAAAATCGTCGAATTTTCTGAACACCTTGTTGACTATCGGCATAACGGAACCGGGGCTTTTCTCCTTTAACCGCTCCAACAGGCACAGGTCCTCGAAGCCTATGCGGTGCGCCTCGCTTCTTACGGAAATCATGGGCTGCTCCTTTCCCGGGTAAAATATCGCGCAGTCCCCGGCGGGCAGGAACATGGAATGCTTGGGATGAAACTCCAACACGTTCTCGTAAAAGGGCGCCGCCTGGCGGCGGAAAGGACGCCCTGTTCCCCCGCCGTTGCCGCCCCAGTGCAAAAACCCTTCAATATCCGTATACACCATGGGCGACCAACCGACCCACACCGCGCGAAGGCGTTCCATGTCCAACAGGCGGTTGCAGTAATTGCCCGCGGGGGTAAGGCAGGTATACACCCAAATCTTTTCCCCGGCTTTTACCCGTTCCTTGTAAAAATCCAACTGCTGCTCGTATTTGTCCGGCGAGGGGCACCAGATATCCATCGTGCCTTCCAACGGGTGCCCTTCCAGTGTGGGTTCCATGACGGGTATGCCCGGCATCGCCTGTTTCACCAATTCGCAGATGCGCCGGTATACCGGCTCGAGGGTGGCGTTTGGCTCGTCGAGGCAGCACTGGTACCAACTGTCCGTCAGGCGGTTTCGCTTTAAATAGGCGTAAAGCTGCCGGGCGGCGGAAAGCAGCGCCGCTTCGCCTTCATCGCCGGGCAGCCGCTCCCCGGTGACGCGCACAAACGCGTTGGGCTCGTTGTCAAACACGTCGAAAGCCTGCCGCTCATATTCCCGCGCGATTTCCTCCGGGTGTGCAATCAGGCGGTGGTCTAAGGAGGCGTAAGTTTCGTCGTCGTCCATGAAATTTTTGCGCAGGGCGAACGCGCCGCCGTGGAACCGTTGAAACCCTGCCTTCCTGGCGGCGGCGAGTATCTTGTCGAGCCGCGGCGCGTTTAAAACGGCGCGCCCGTCTTCCTTGTCAAACATGTCGTGAACGCCTACGCACAAAACATTCTGCCGGGAAAACACCGCCGCGCGGAAGTATTGCTCCATGACGTAAAAATGCGCGTCCGACCATTTTTCACAGCGGAAGTCCCACGCCATCCGGTCAAAGTCAAACCAGTTTACATAGTTGAAGGTATCGCTGCCCGCCTTGGGAACCTCGCAGGGGTATTCCTCCACGTTAAGCGTAAGCGTCCGGGTCTCGCCGTTGTGCTGAACGCTAATTTCCCAAGCGCTGACGCGCTTTTCCCGGCAGTATTCCACCGGCGTTTTAAACGCGATCGCGGAATGGGCGTAGGGCGGGGTATAAATGTTATAGAAGGGGTCCAACGCTTCGTACACCGTAAACGGCGCGCGGCGTATAACGTTTTCGTTCACGTCGTTTTTCAGGTATTCCGTGCGCTGTTTCGCGCCGCTGTTTACCTCCACCGGTACGGGCAGCAGCTCGAACAGTTTAAAGCACCGGTGCCCGCCCTTTACCGACACCGTTACCGGAAGCCCCGGCGTCAGCCCCGTAAGCATGATATGTACCCCCGCCGCCGTGCCGTTGCAGCCCGCCACCGTATATTCCGCAAACCCGTCACGGGGGTTCGTGTCGGGATAAATAGGCGTCAGCTCGTCAAAGAGCGCCGCGTTAAAACCCATATTAAATCTCCTTTTGGGGACGCCCTCGGCGCGCCCGCATAAAATCGAAAGCTTCATATAAATATCACTAAACCCGACAATATTCAAACGGCGGGCGTAAACTTTCTGAGTATTTTGAACTACATTCTAAAGTTTACATACTATCTTTAAACCCGGTTTCCTTGTAAAAATTACATACATTGAGCAGCGGGCGGGTAATTTTTTTGGTGATATTTCTATAAAACAGGAGGCGGGTTATGACAAAAGTACAGACGCGCGCGGTTAAAAAGCGCTTTTGGAGCAAGGACGACACGGAACTGACCGTAATGGCGCTGCCTTCCTTTATATGGTACGTGCTGTTTTGCTTCATCCCCATGTTCGGGGTGATTCTCGCGTTTAAGGATTACAGGATTTCGGGCAATTTTTTCAAAAGCATGTGGGACAGCGCGTGGGTGGGGATTAATAACTTTAAGTTCATTTTCGCCTCGCCGGATATCTGGATGATTATCCGCAATACGTTGGGCTATAACGCGGTGTTCATCGTGCTGAATATTGTGGTGCCCGTAATACTCGCGATTATCATCAGCCAGTTGCGCAGCAAACGAATGGGGAAAATATATCAAACGGCTATGTTTTTACCCTACTTCCTGTCATGGGTCGTAATTTCGTCTCTGGTGTGGGCTTTCCTGAGCTACGAGCGGGGCCTGTTTAACCGCATGATTACGGACGTGGGGGGCGAAGCCGTCCAGTGGTACATGAAAAAAGAGTTTTGGCCCGGCTTTCTGGTCTTTATGAATTTATGGAAAAGCCTCGGCTACAGCATGGTCATTTACCTCGCCGCCATCACCGGGTTGGATGTTTCTTATTATGAGGCGGCGGTTATCGACGGGGCGTCGAGGCTGCAGCAGGCGCGGTTCATCACCGTTCCCCTGCTTAAAACCGTCATCATCCTCATGTTCATCCTCGCGGTGGGCCGCATATTCTACGCGGACTTCGGCCTGTTCTACCAGGTGCCCCGGGACAGCAACACGCTGTACAACCAGGTGTATGTTATCGACGTGTACGTATACAAAATGCTGCTGAATTCCACTACCGGCATGGCGTCGGCCGCCGCCGCGCTGCAGGCGGTGGTAGGGTGCGTCACCATTCTGACCGCTAACTGGATTGTGCGGAAGGTTGACCCCGAATCCGCGATGATGTAAAGGGAAGGGAGAAAATATGAGCGCTTACTTGAAAAATGAACCGGAAGGCATCGCGAAGTTTAACCGTATCGGCACGGTGAGCAATGTTTTGTTCAACTTAATGTTTATCGTGCTTTCCCTGACCGCCGTACTGCCTGTGGTGTTTGTGTTCATCATTTCCGTTTCGAAGGAATCCGCCATTCAGGAATTCGGCTACCGGCTGATACCCCGGGAGTTTTCCTGGGCGGGCTACATTTACTTGATAGAACAGGGCGGGGTGCTGCTGCGGACGCTTGCCAACTCCCTGGTGGTAACCGTCAGCGGGACGGTCATCGGCGTGCTGCTGACCGCGTTGATCGGATACGCCCTTTCCCGGCAGGATTATAAGCTGCAGAAGTTTTTCAGCTGGGTCGTGTTCGTTCCCATGATTTTTAACGGCGGGTTGGTGGCGCAGTATGTGGTAAACACCCAGATGCTGATGCTGAAAAACACCGTGTGGGCGCTGATTTTGCCCATGTGCGTTACCTCGTTCAACGTTATCGTGACCAAAACCTTCTTCCGGCTTACCATTCCGGATTCCCTTATAGAATCCGCCAAGATAGACGGAGCTTCCCAGTTCGGCATTTTTGCCCGCATTGTACTGCCCTTGTCCCTGCCGGTGCTCGCCACTATCGGGTTGTTCCTCACTTTCGCTTACTGGAACGACTGGTGGCTGTCCATGCTGTACATAGACGACCCCAATCTGTACACCCTTCAATATTTCTTAAACAAGTTAATGGCAGATATCACCATGTTATCGAAAATGGCGGCGACGGGCAACGCGTCCCAGTTGGAACTGCTCGCCCAAATGCCGAAAGAGTCCGCCCGTATGGCGGTGGCGATGGTCATCGTAATCCCCATTGCCTGCGCGTACCCGTACTTCCAAAAGTATTTTATTTCCGGCCTGACCGTCGGGGCGGTAAAGGGTTGAGTCTGTAACGGCACCCCCACAGTGCTGTTAAGGATAAATAAAAAATATCAAGGAGGAAAGAAATGAAAAAGAAAATGGCAATTTTACTGGCGTTTATGATGGCGGCGGCAAGCGTGCTCGTACCCGTCACCGTGTCCGCGGCGAACGAAGACGTCCCAACCATTATATGGTGGAACGTAGGCGACCCGCCGACAGGCGGCGAGGAAACCCTCGAGAGATGGCACAACGCGGTTAACGCTTACTTGGAAGCGAGCATCGGCGTCCGCGTGGACTACCGCAACATTCCTTGGGGCGACTGGCCGCAAAGGCAAAACACCATCATCAATTCCGGCGAGTATTACGACATCCTGTTCACAGACCTGTCCATCTACAACAACTATGTTTCCATGGGCGCGTTCGCCGATTTGACGGACTTGTTAAACGAAACACCCGGTTTGAAATACTACATACCGGACAACATCTGGAAGGGCGTCACCAACAAAGACGGTATTTTCGCGGTTCCCACCGTTAAAGACACCGCCCGCGCCGACTACTTCGTGCTCGACGCGAAATATACGGACAAATACGGCTACGACCCCGCCGACTTAACCTCTTTGGCAAGCCTTGACCCCTATTTCCGTGCGGTGAAGGAAGGCGAAGGCGCCGACTTCTATCCCTATCAGATGACACAGGCCACCGTGTTTGGCGCGGCGTTTGTCAACTACGACGGGTTGGGCGCTTCACTGCCCCCCATCGGCGTAAGCATGAACGACGACAGCAAAAAAGTGGTAACCGCGTTGGAGCAGCCCGACGTAATGGAGACCCTGCGCCAACTGCATACCTGGTATAAAGACGGCATCATCAACCCCGACGCCAACGTGGCGACCGAACAAAACTTACAGCGCCCCTTCTTTGTGGGTATCGGTTGGCCCGGCGCGGTAAGCATCTGGCAGGCTTCTGAAGGCGTTGAAAAGTACACGGCAACCCTTGCCTACGGCCCCACCTACACCACGGACTCCATCCAAGGTTCCCTTAACAGCATCTCCGTTAACTCCAACCACAAAGAAGCCGCGTTGAAGCTCTTGGAATTTGTAAACCTTGACCACAAGGCGAGAGATATGTTCGCTTACGGGGTGGAAGGCGAAGACTTTGAATATGTGGAGCCTAGCGTGGTACGCGCGTTAAACGACACGTTCAGCAATTTCTCCCTGTATTCCCAGGCGACCTTCTTCACCATGTCCACCAGAGAAGGCGGACAGAAAGACCAATGGGACGAAGTGCGCGCACAAAACGACGCGGCGACCGCTTCCCCGCTGCTTGGCTTTATGATGGATTTGGAACCGGTCAGAAATGAAATGACCGCCTGTATCGCTATCTGGGAAAGGTACCGCCGCGACCTGCTTACCGGCGCGGTGGACCCGGACGAGGTAGTGCCGCAGATTATCAAAGAAATGAACGCCGTGGGCCTTGAGAAGATTATTGCGGAAGCCCAGAGCCAAGTGGACGCGTTCTAAAAAAATATATTTTTCATAAATATATTTTCATAAGCACAAAAGAAACCGCGCGGGCAGCGCGGTTTCTTTGTTTGGAAAATAAACTGTCTATTCGAAAAAGCAAACTGTCATTCGAAAACAAACTGTCATTTGAAAAAGCAAACTGTCATTCGGAAAAACAAACTGTCATTCTGAGCGAAGCGAAGAATCATTCAAAAGATTCTTCGCCTGCGGCTCAGAATGACAGCGTTTTACTACTCAGAATGACAGCAGCTTGGCGACTCAGAATGACAGCGTTTTACTGCTCAGAATACAGCGCCTTGGCGACTCAGAATGACAGCGCCTTGGCATCACACAAATTACTCGATAATCGTAACCACCGAGCC
>JAISWA010000274.1 GCA_031271275.1 Clostridiales bacterium
CGCTCACCCATGCCGTCCCCGTTGTCTTCCACCACGGCGCGTATCCGGTCTTCCTCCAGGGAAGCCTTGATCAAAATAACTTTACGGCGGTCCGCGCCGCGGGCAAAGGCGTGGATAAAGCAGTTTTCGACAGCGGGCTGAAAAAGGAATTTAAGGCATTGGTATTCCATACACCCGTCGTCTATGTCAAAGGAAACGTCCACCTCGTCGCCATACCGCACCCGCATTATCTGGATATAATTTTCTAACTGCTCTAATTCCTCCGTAAACGGAATGATGTCGGAAGTGGTCTTTATGGAGAACCTGAGCAAAGACGTCAGGCTTTCCAACGCGTGTGAGATTTCTTTCGCGCTGATCATATCCGCCTTCCAACGTATGGCGTTAATGGTGTTGTATAAAAAATGCGGGCTGATTTTTGACCTTAGCACCTCATAGGAAAGCTGAGACTTTTCATGTTCCCTTTCCGCGACTTCGGTCACAAGTTCCCCCATCCGGTTCATCAGCCCGTTAAACGCTTCGCTGAGTTCGCCCATCTCGCCCGCCAAAGGCTCGCAGCGCACGGTAAGGTCTTTTTGCTGCCCCTGCCGCATAACGGTCTTTAATTTTTTAATCGGCAGGGAAATATATTGGGACGACCACCCGATAAACAGCGCCGAGTATAAAAAACCCAACGCCGCGAACAGCAGCGGGACGCCCCAAAGCAGCCGGGAGTTAACAGGGCTTGAGGATAAATGGGAGAAATACAGGAAGGTAAATTTACTTACCGGCGCCGAATAACGGGCGAGCCGGTAACCGTTGTTTAACGCGGAGACGTCCGGAACCGAAAAAAGCGGGTGCTGTGACAAAAATTCCGCCGAGTTCGTAAACACAAGCGCCCCCGCAGTGTCAAGCACGGCAAAAATATCGCTTTCATTTTCCGCGATGCTTTCCCAGTCCCGTGTCAGCGTATTCAAACTCAAATCAATCCGTATGGCGCCTATATGCCGGTTGCTCCCCACCTCCCTCAGCCGTTGGGAAAATGCCAAGGTGATTCCGCTGCCAAGGAACAGCTCGTCTTCCTCCGCAATCGCGATAATGGGGTCGTCCCCCGCCGCCGCTTCCTTGTACCATCGGCTCTGCGTAGGCGTGTACCATTCGGGGTTATGCATGTTTACGGTTTTGGTGGGGCCTTGGCGGTTGTAGTACATTGCGTCCGATGTTTCGGACACAATAACGATAGACGTGATGTTGGGCTCATAATAAAGCACTTCCCTGTACAGCGCGTTTTGAACTTCCGTATAGTCCGAACTTTTTGCGAGCGCGTCGGACGGGCCGTATTTCCGGGAAATAATTTCATAGACCGCCCTGTTCGTGTACGGGACTTCCAAAAGTCTTTTTACGCGGCTGTAGATACGGTCAAAAGCGCCGCCCACCGTTTGCAGGGAATACATCCTTGAGCTGTCAATCTCGGACAAAGCGGAAGTGCGAATTAAATACGCGGTTACAAAAAGAGCGATGGTTAACAAGGGCAGCACGAGAAAAAATTGAATGAGCATAAGCTTTGACCTAAAATGCAAACGAAGCTTGAATTTTTTCAACCCGGCGCCTCCCTACCTCTAATTATAGGACATTGTAAGGCATTTTTTGTACGCGCGCCTCTTTAGCCCATAATGATATTTTTACATTTCTTAATTCTTTTTTACCTGTCGCCTTGCGCCAATAAGTAAAAAATTATAAAAGAATCACAAAAACAAAGGATATGATTGTGGTATATGTATATTTATACTGCTTTGCACAGGCAACATCATAACCGAAAGGAGCATGTAAAATGAAAAAAGGAATCACAAAGGTTCTTGCCGCCGTTATGACGGCAGCGCTGCTCGTGTGCGGCAGCATTCCCGCGATGGCTGCGGAGGCCGAGGAAGTTACCATTTCTTTTGGCTACTGGGGCGACTCGGGCGAGGATAAAGCCTACGCCGACGCAATCAAGGGCATTGAGTCCGTATTGCCCGGCGTGACGGTTGAACTCGTGAAGTACCCGAGCACCAACGAGTTTTGGGCAAACCTTCCCGGTCAGGTAGCGGCGGGAACCGCGCCCGATTTTATCGCTCCCACCAACGAGGGGCACATGAGCTACATAGTCGAAGGGCTTTTCCTTCCCCTTAACGACTACATCGACAAGTACGGTTTTGATTTGAGCGACACCCTTCCCAACGCCCTTGAAGCTTGGACCTATCAAGACCAGATTTACGCGATTCCCACCACCGCCGCCCCCGGTATTTTTGTCGTAAACAAGGATATGTGGGACGCTGCCGGTTTGGGCGAACTACCCACCACATGGGACGAAGTTTATGAGGCCGCGAAGGTTCTCACCACCGACGACGTAGCCGGTATCTGCATCGACTTCTCGCAGGGCTACCACCCCACCCAGTACACCAATTCTTTCGGCGGCGGTTGGAGCAACGGCGAAACGATCAACAGCCCCGAAAACGTGGCGGCGTTGGAGTATATCCTTAAGATGTATGAAGAAGGTCTTGCCGTCAACCCGAAGGACTTGGGGTTAAGTTGGGACGGCGAAGTGTTTGCCGCCGGCAAATGCGCGATGACCACCGCGGGCGCTTGGTACGTGGGGTTAATGTCTGAATCCGCGCCCGACATCAACTACGAAGTCATGGCCGTCCCCGGCGGCAACGGGCACCAAGGCTCGTCCATGCACGCCACCGGCTTCGCGGTTCTCAGCACGAGCAAAAACCCGGAAGTCGCCGCTCAGGTTGCCAATTACATGGCGAGCGTCAGCGCGCAGATGAACATGTCAACCCGCGCCGGTTATATCCCTGCCCTTGAGTCCCTTCAGGACTGGTATTACGACATCAACCCCAAGATGGCGCCTTCGAGAGCTTCCACGGAATTTGCGGTTTCCTTCGGTTACCCCGTACAGTCCACCGAGTTCCAAACCGATTTAGTGCGCGCCTTTGAGGAAGTCTACTACGCAGGAGCGGACACCACCGCCCAGGAAATCCTCAACACCCTCGCGGAAAAATATTCAAACTAACAGCCCGCGGACGGAATAAGCGATTTAAAGATATATGGCTGCCTTTGGAAAACAAGGCAGCCATATCATTCTGTACCCGAAGGAGGTCTTAGCGTGCCCCGGAAAAAACGTTTGAACTTTGACAGGGAATCCCACATAGCCGCGGCGCTGTTCCTTGCGCCGGCGCTGATTTGCATCGCGATTTGGTTTATATATCCGCTAGTGCAGTCGGTTTACATCAGCTTCTTCGATTTCAACTACTTGTTTAAAGACCGCGCCGTGTTCGTAGGGTTCGAAAATTACGCCAATATGTTTTTGGATTCCGAGTTTTACAAAGGGCTTTCGCATTCAATACTGTTTATGCTTATTGTGGTGCCTATTCAAACGTTCCTCGCGCTGCTGCTCGCGACGTTGGTGAACCAAAAAATAAAAGGACGCGGGTTTTTCCGCGCCGCTTATTATATGCCCTATGTGCTTTCCGCTGTCGCCGTGGCGACGGTGTTTATGTATTTCTTTGTAAAAGACCAGGGCGTGGCTAAATTTTTGTCCTTCTTCGGGTTTAAAAACACCACGTGGTTTGCGGACATGAACCTGGCGATGCCCTTTATCGGAATACTGTATATCTGGCAGATGCTCGGCTTCTATATGATTTACTACCTCTCGGGCCTGCAGACCATACCGGGCGAAATTTACGAGGCGTCGCAGATAGACGGGGCGAATAAAATCCAGACTTTCTTCTTCATAACGATACCCAGTCTAAGGCACTCCACCTTCCTTGTGGTCACTTACGGGATTATCCAATCCTTTCAGATTTTCGACCAAATCGCCGTTGTCACAAACAGCAGCGGCGGGCCGGGAAGCCCCGCCGGAGCTACTACCACATTGCTTACCTATTTTTATATCAGCTCTTTTAAGCTGTACAAAATGGGGTACGGAAGCGCGGTCGCCATCGTTTTGTTCCTGATTATCCTGATTGTTTCCATAGTACAGCGCAGGCTTGTAAAAATGGAGGACTGAGACATGAAAATTTTTAAGAAAACCCTTATCTACGCCTTAATGATTGCGCTTGCGCTTGTGTTTCTGGTGCCGCTTGGCTACGCGGTGATAACTTCGTTGGTTCCGTTTGAGTATGTCAACAAAATTCCGCCGTTGGAGGTTCTTTCGCTGCGGAATTATATAAAAATTTTCGAGCAGTACCCGATCATGGATTGGTTTAAAAACTCCATCATCGTCGCGGTTTTTACGTTAGCGGGCAACCTTGTCACCAGTCTGTTGGCGGGTTACGCGTTGGCAAAGTTTAAATTCCGCGGGAGGGAAGCCGTCTTTAACCTGATTCTGGTTCAGTTGATGATCCCTTTTCAGGTACTGCTGACGCCGCTGTATATTATGGTGGCGGGACTGGGTTGGCACAGTACGAATATCGGGCTTATTGTGCCGTTTTTGGTAAGCGGGCTTTCGATTTTTATGGCGCGGCAGTTTTACAAAACAATTCCGGATGAATTGATTGAGGCCGCCCGCGTGGACGGGCTCGGGTACATTCGCTCGTTCTTTCACATATCGCTGCCCCTTTCCGGACCTTTGGTGGTAACGCTCGCGATTTTGGATTTTACAAGCTGTTGGAACGCGTATCTGGTTCCGTCTACTTTTTTGGCAAAAAATACCGCGTTCACTTTGCCCGTGGGTCTTGCCACCATAAAGGCCGCTAATTTCATCCGGCCCAATGAAACGATGGCGGGGGTGCTGATTCTCAGCCTGCCGGTTATTATCGTTTTCTTGATTTTACAGCGGCAGTTTATCGAGGGCATCGCGACGTCCGGGCTGAAAGGATAAAGGCATGAATAATTGGAGCATTAACAAGAAGGGGTACGACCCCGAAACGCACAACCATTTTGCGCCGGTGTACACAGTGGGCAACGGTTATATGTGCTGCCGGGGGTTTATGGAGGAGCAGCGGGAAGGCGTCGCCGGGCTTGGCGGCATTTATATGGCAGGGGTGTTCGGGCGCGCCTCCTACAAGCCCTGGAAGGGCGAAGGGCAGGAGCTTGTCAATCTGCCCAATTTCTTTTGGGTTGACATTGATATTGACGGTAAGCCGCTTGTCCTTTCGCCCGAAAACCTGCGCGGCTACACCGAGACGTTGGATGTAAAGAACGCCGTTTTTACCCGCTCCTACCAATATTTTTTAAATGGTAAGCCCTTGGCGGAATTTACGTTCACTCGGTTTTTAAGCCGCGCCGACATCCGCATAGCCGGACAGCAAATCACCGTTACGCCGCTTGCCGACGGGCTTACGGTTCAATTGCGGTTGGGGACGGACCCGGGCGTAACGAACCTGAACGAGGTGAGTTCGGAACCCTACCCCGTACAGCCGGGGAAAAAGCATTGGGATATCCTTTCCCGCGACGCGGAGTCCCTGCGCGTCTGTGTGCGCGGCGGGGAAAAGACGGAGCTCGCCTTCGTACAACGGGTTACGGCCGAAGGCGTGGAGGTGTCCCCCGGCGAGTACGCGATTACGGCGCGGGTAAATAAACCCGCGGGTGAACCGGTAACGGTACAAAAATTGGTTTCTGTTTATAAATCCGATACGGGCTCCGTTCCGCTTCCCGCTGACGGCCCGCTTGCCAAGGCGCGCGCCAAAATGGAAAACGCGCCGGGGTACAGCGAAGTCCTTTCCGCGCACCAAAAGGCTATGTCGGCTTTCTGGGAAAGCGCGGACGTTCGGGTGGAAGGCGACGATGAGACGCAGATTTCCCTGCGCTATAATATTTTGCAATTGGAGCAAAGCTTCCCGCGCCACACAAGCGAGGTCAGCATAGGCGCGCGGGGGCTTACCGGCGAGATGTACGAGGGCAGCGTTTTTTGGGACACGGAAATTTTCATGCTGCCGTTTTTTACGATGACAGACCCCGCCGCAGCGAAAAATTTATTGATGTTCCGTTACCACACCCTGCCCGAGGCGCGGGAGCACGCCGCAAGCAACTGGTTCAAGGGCGCGATGTACGGTTGGCAGGTCAACGCCCGGGGCGTGGAACAAACGCCGCAGGG
>JAISWA010000277.1 GCA_031271275.1 Clostridiales bacterium
CTTTGCAAGCAGTACCGCTCCGAGCGCGGACACAGGAATAAAAAGCGCGAGCATAAAAACCCAACCGTTTATATAATTCAAGCTGCCCGCACAAAGGAAAAGGATGGTTCCGATGATTACGAAGCCCATGCCCAATTTAGTCAGCGCCTGTAAAAATAATTTACTTCTGCTGATTTTCAAATTAACCCCTCCAAACGAAAAATTTTAATCGCGAAAACACTCGTCAAGGAAACCTGCTATGGCTAAAACCTATCGCTTTTTAACGTTTTTCACAACAAAACGCCGTCAAAACGGTTTCGATTCCGTTTCGACGGCGCGGGGAACTGCGAGGGTCTGCGTTTACTTAGCGGCGTTTTCGCAAGCCTGGTTGCCCACCGTGCAGGAAGTTTTGCACGCGCTTTGGCAGCTTGTCTGGCACTCGCCGCAGCCGGCGGGTTTCTTCGGCTCGTTGAGCGTACCCGCGTGAACGGTTTGGATATGTTTCATAAGGACCTCCTTGTTAATATAAACATAGATGCCGCCGCAGTATATCAAACGGCGCAGTGTTTGCCAATCGCCGAATTTATAAAAAGACAGCGCTATGTCATTCCGAGCCAACGCTATGTCATTCCGAGCCAACGCTATGTCATTCTTGAGCCAACGCTATGTCATTCTGAGCGAAGCGAAGAATCTTTATGGCGGAGGGGATGACACCCGTTAAGCGCACGGCAGCAACGCAAATAAAACATAGTAGCCGGTAGGCTTTCTTTTGCTAAAAAACGCAGGAAAATCAAGGCGTTTAACCTTCGAGACGCGAAAAAAACGGCTGTTTTTTTGAAATTACAAAACGCGTACCCGCGTTTGCGCCCGGCGCGGCATTTGCCAACTTCCCGCGATTGTGTTAAAAAATAAAACCATAAAATTTTCAAGGAGCGTTCTATGAGGCATGTTCTTTCCATGCTCGTGTCAAACCAGGCGGGCGTGCTCAGCCGGGTGACGGGCTTGTTCAGCCGGCGCGGGTATAATATCGACAGCTTGAGCGTCGGCACCGCCGAAGATTCCAAGTATTCGCGCATCACCGTCGTGGCGCAGGGCGACGACGCGATAATCGAGCAGATTCAAAAACAGGTGGGCAAGTTAGAGGACGTGCGGGAGGTTACCGAACTGCTTCCCGAGGCGGCGATCTGCCGCGAACTGTGCTTTATAAAAGTCGCCGCCGACGCGCGGACGCGCCCCGAAGTCTATTCCGTGGTGGATATTTTCCGCGCGAACATCATCGACGTTTCGGTTTCGACGCTCACGGTGGAAATCACCGGCGACCAGAGCAAGCTCTCCGCGTTTACGGAACTCATGGAGCCCTACGGCATCCTCGAAATTGTGCGCACGGGGCTTACCGCGATTGCCCGTGGCGGCAAGACTTAATTCCGCAATCACTCCATTCCTTCATGTAAGGGGTTTTCCCGTTTGAAAAGAAAAATCGCCATCTTCGACTCGACCCTGCGCGACGGAGCGCAGGCGGAGGGTATCTCTTTCTCCCTTAAAGACAAAATAAAAATCGTAGCCAAATTGGATAACATAGGCGTGGCGTACATCGAAGCCGGCAACCCCGGCTCCAATAAAAAAGACGCGGACTTTTTCGCGCATTTAAAGCAAAACCCGGGCGACCGCCCCAAGCACGCCAAGCTCGTCGCCTTCGGAAGCACGCGGCGCAAGGGCGTGAAGCCGGAAGATGACAAAAACATACAAAACCTGCTCGACGCGGGGACGGAAACCGTCTGCGTATTCGGCAAGGCGTCCCGCTTTCAGGTCACGGAAATTTTAAAGACCGACTGCGCCGAAAATCTGGAAATGATTCGCGATACGGTGAACTTTTTACGCGCCCGGGGGCTTGGCGTGATTTTTGACGCGGAGCATTTCTTCGACGGGTATAAAGAGGATCCGGCATACGCGATGGAATGCCTCTCCGCCGCAGGGGCGGCGGACTGCCTCGTGCTTTGCGACACCAAGGGCGGCGCGTTCCCGGATGAAATTTATGATACCGTGAAAAAAGTCGTTTCCGTGTTTAAAACGCCGGTGGGCATACACTGCCACAACGACTGCGGCATGGCGGTCGCCAACTCCGTTATGGCGGCAAAGGCAGGGGCGGCGCATATACAGGGCACGTTCACCGGTTTCGGCGAGCGCTGCGGCAACACCAACCTTTCGGCGGTCATCCCCAACCTTCAGCTTAAAAGAAGTTACAGGTGCATACCCGAGAACAACATGGTTAACCTGCGCGAGACGGCGCTGACCATTTCGGAAATCGCCAACGTCTCTTTGGACGACCGCTCGCCCTACGTGGGCGCGTCCGCCTTCGCGCACAAGGGCGGGATGCACATCGACGGCGTACAAAAGCGCCCGGAAAGTTTTGAGCATATCGAGCCGTCCCTTGTGGGCAACGACCGCCGGCTGCTGATCAGCGAGGTAGCCGGGCGCAGCACGGTGCTTTCCGCCATACAGCGCGTAAGCCCGGATATTACCCGGGACGCGCCGGAAACGGAAAACGTAATCGCCCAGTTGAAAGCCCTTGAGAACGAGGGTTATCAGTTTGAGGCGGCGGAAAGTTCCTTCGATTTGCGCATACGGAAGCTGTTGGGGAAGTACAGCCCCAAATTCCAGTTGGAAAATTTCAAAACCATCGGGGAATCCGCCGGAGCGGGCGAGCACAGCGCCCAGGCCATGATAAAAGTAATCGTGGACGGCAAGGCGGAGATTACCGCCGCCGAAGGCAACGGGCCGGTGAACGCGTTGGACAGGGCGCTGCGCAAGGCGTTGGAAATTTTTTATCCGCAGCTTGGCGACGTGCACCTGACGGACTATAAAGTGCGCGTGTTGGACGGGCAGGGCGCTACGGCGGCGAAGGTGCGCGTGTTGATTGAGTCCACCGACGGCGTGCGCCAGTGGACGACGGTGGGGGTTTCCCACGACATTATTGAAGCGAGTTGGATAGCGCTAGTGGACAGCATTGAATATAAATTGATCAGGGACGGTGAAATGGCATGACCATGACGCAAAAAATTTTGGCGGCCCGCGCGGGGTTGGAAAAGGTGGAAGCGGGGCAGCTGATAGAGGTACCGGTGGACCTCGCCCTCGGCAACGACATCACCGCGCCGGTGGCAGTCAGGGAATTTGAGAAAACCGGCGCCGAGACGGTGTTCGATAAAAGCAAGGTCGCAATCGTACCCGACCATTTTACGCCTAACAAGGACATAAAATCGGCGGAGCACTGCAAATTGGTTCGGGAATTTTCAAAAAAGCACGCGCTTGAGCATTATTTCGAAATCGGGCAGATGGGAATCGAGCACTGCCTGCTTCCCGAGAAGGGACTGACCGCGCCCGGCGACGTAATCATCGGCGCGGACAGCCACACCTGCACCTACGGGGCGCTTAACTGTTTTTCCACCGGAGTGGGCAGCACCGACCTCGCCTACGCCATGGCCACGGGCAAGGCCTGGTTCAA